>JAPLDE010000105.1 GCA_026391855.1 Bacteroidota bacterium
ATCCGACATCCGACATCCGACATCCGACATCCGACATCCGACATCTGACATCTGACATTCGACATCCGACATCCGACATCTGACATCCGACATCCGACATCCGACATCCGACATCCGACATCTGACATCTGACATCTGACATCTGACATCCGACATCCGACATCTGACATCCGACATCCGACATCCGACATCTGACATCTGACATCCGACATCCGACATCTGACATCCGACATCCGACATCCGACATCTGACATCCGACATCTGACATCTGTCCACTGTCGGCAGTTACTCCTTCGGAGCTTCTTTCAAAAGGTTTCCGTTTTCATCCCAATATTTCCATTCCCCGGTCTTTTCGGCATTCTTAAACTCGCCTTCAGCCTTTTTCACACCGTTTGGGTACCAAAAAATCCATAACCCGGTCTCCCGGCAATTCTCATAAACCCCTTCGGCGGCTTTTACCCCGTTTTCGTACCATTCAGAGGCCTTCCCGAATTTGAAATCGTTCAGGTAGGTATCCTCGGTTTTTTTTGTGCCATTTTCCCAATACCAGGCCGCCTTGCCGTTGAACTTGCCTTCTTTGTATGTCACTTCCGATTCTTTGGTACCCGTTGGAAACCAGGTTGTCTCAACCCCTTCCAGCAACCCGTCCATATAATTCGATTCAATCTGGGTCAGACCCGTGGCGTACCTGATCACGCATTTACCTGTAAACGGGACCGTTTGTCCCTCCAGATACCTGACTTTGTTTTTCTCCGTCAGCTTGTCGCAGGAGACTGGCTGTTGGGCGTATCCTGCTATAATCAGGAACGTTAAGGTTAAAATAAATCCGGTTTTAAGAATTTTCATATCAATTTGATTTACAATTATCTGAACACTTATTATTTTCTTCCCATCAGATCCAGCAACCCATGGATAAAAGTCAGCGGATGAGGCGGATTCCCGGGAATGTACAGGTCTGGTTTGTTTTCTGTAAGGAAACTTCTGTCGATGGCCTGACTTTCTGCAAAGATCCCGCCGCTGATGGCATCGGTCCCGGCCAGTACAAGAATCTTCGGGCTGGGTATTGCTTCCCAGGTGATCTTCAGGGCTTGTACCATATGGCTTGAAATGGGTCCGGTAACTACTACTCCATCAGAATGACGCGGAGAAGCAACGAATTCTATGCCGAAACGACCCATATCGAAATTAACATTCCCGGCAGCGCTGAGCTCCATTTCGGCGCTGTTGTCACCACCGGCAGAAACCTGGCGCAACTTGAGTGACCGTCTGAATATCCTGGGTATCTCCGGCCGTATGACCTGCGGATCGGGCCTCAGCAGACGGCTGTCCCCTGCCTTGATGATCAGTTGTTCAGGACGGTTGACAGCCATCCTGTAATCATTGGTAAACCTGATGCCCGAAGGACAGGCAAAGGCACATTCCATGCAAAACACGCATTTCCCAAGATCAATGCTAAGTCCATCTTCCCTCCTGATGGCCCGGTTCGGGCATAAAGCCAGTATTTTATCCGCTTCCTGCCCCGGTATATCCTTATTTATCTCGGGCCGTCCGCGGAAAACAGCCGGAAGAACTACCTTATCAAGGTCTTTGATGTACTGCCTGCCGTGCTTTCGTAGTATGTTAAGTTCTCTGATCATCGCTGCTCCGCGGTTTAAAGGTCATGCCCGCAATAAGAAAGGTTGAAGCTCTTGTTACACACAGGGAAATCCGAGATCTCCTGGTCTCTGACAGCCAGCGTCAGGGCCATCCAGTTATGCAGCGAAGGATCCTTCACTTTGTAATGCCTGATCTTCCCCTGAGAATCGGTCAGTATGGTATGACAGATCTCCCCTCTCCAGCCCTCAACCATGCTGAATGAAAGGGAATCAGGTGGCAAGGATAGGGAATAATCCGGTAACGGCAGTTCCGCTTTCTCCTGTTCAAGAAGAGTCAACATATCAAGGATCAGCTGACAGGAAGCTTCCACTTCCATTCTCCGAAGCAACGCCCTGGCCATCACATCCCCGCTGTCCCTGACCGCCGGATAAAAGTGAATGGTCCGGTAAGCCTCATCCGGATGGGAGTGGCGTATATCGCGGTTCAGTCCGGCCATCCTGGCAGCCATTCCTACTGCACCAATACTGACTACCTGCTCCCTGGTGACTATTCCTATGCCTTCATAACGGGCCAGCAGGCTGGGCATCGATAACATTCGGTCCGACATCGGGAGAAATCGTTTCATCGCTTCTTTCAGGTTCTTTTTGACCCGGGAAGTCAACTCTCCGCTAAGGGGATAATGCGTACCAAACGGCCTGATCAGCCCTTTGCCAAAGCGGTTTCCACACCAAAGCTGAGTGGTGTTGATCACAATGGTCCTCAGGGATTCATTCACCACCTGGCCAAGCTGATAGGCAACATCAGTGCATAATGCCGCAGTATCACCTATATGCATGGCCATTCGCTCCAATTCAAGGGCTATGGCCCTTTCAAGATAAAGATTCACCGGTAAGGGAACGCCGGTGAGCGCTTCCAATGCACTGGCATGTGCGATCGAGTGACCAACCGCAGTGTCTCCGGCAATATTTTCGGCACAAACCGCTCTTTGCAAACCGTTCCGTCCTTCTCCCATAAGCTTTTCGACACCCCTGTGCTGGTATCCCAGCTGAATTTCCAGGTGAAGCACTTTCTCCCCGTTACAAAGAAACCTGAAATGCCCGGGTTCGATCACCCCGGCATGGACCGGGCCTACGCCCACCTCATGCAGCTCATGGCTGTCAATAGAATAAAAAGGATAGTCATCCATCGGGTAACTATTCCCGTTGGAATCACGGGCAAAACGGACAGGTTTCAGCCAGGGGTGACCTTCAAACTGAACGCCGTAATTTTCATGGATCTCTCTCTCAAAAATATGCAGGGCTGGAATCACCGGCGTCAGGGAAGCAAGGGGTCCGCCGCCTTTGTGAGCAAGTATGTCAATGGTATGAGCCTCGTCATTGGCAATCAGGCAAAGGAACAATAAGCTGTCCTTGTCCGGCACAGCGAAATAGTTCACACAATGGGCAGCTTCTTTACTTAAAAGATGAGTAACTACCTTGCAGAATACAGAATAATCCGGTATGGGCAGTTCATTCAATGAAAGACTGTAAGGTTGCTGAGATATGGTGATGGTGTCCTTCATTCCCTGGTCGGTTAAAACATTTGAACGGCTTCTTTCATCAATTGCTGCAAAAACGGGGGCTGGTAAAAACAGAGGAGGATGGCTGCGGCAAACATAATCCATTGAACGGCCAGCTCCAGAATGTAAGGTCTGACCATCACTGGTTCAGGATGATCCTCCACAGGGTTGGAAAAGAGCACATGCATCATCCGGGTTGCAAAAGCATAGACTACAAAACAAAGAAAGAAAAGTAAGAGGATCAGGACCAGCCAGTTGCCTGATTCTGCCAGGGAAAGGAAGGTAAGAAATTCAGGAAGAAAGAGACCCGAAGGAGGGATAGCCAGGATCAGCAGCGTCCCCGACAGCAGCACCAGCGCTCCCGGCGGGTTGAGGATGAAGTAGTTACCGGTTTCCTTGAGCATGTATGTATGCAGGGTCCGGAACAGTTGGGAAAGCTGGTAAAACAAACCGCTTTTTATTAAAGAATGGACCACGAGGATCAGGATAGCCGCATAATATCCGTTATCCCCTGTTCCCAGGGCGATGGCCATGATGCCCATGTTTTCAAGGGTTGAATACGCCAGCATACGCTTTACATGCCGGGCTTTCAGCATGTACCCGGCTGCCGTCAGCACACTCAGCAGTCCCACAATCAGCAGGATGTGGTTCATCCAGGAGAAAATGGATGTATGATAAAGCATTCTGTACACTCTGAAAAAGGAGACAAACCCCAGGTTTACCATGGCCGTTGAGATAAATGCCCCTATCTGCGGCTGAGCCACCGAATTGGCATCAACACCGGCGGTATGCATGGGGAAAAGCTCCATCTTGGTGCTGTAACCTACCAGAACAAAAAGAAAAGCAATTTTCAGGTAAAGCGGATTAACCCGGGTTACCAGTTCACTCATTGCGCTGAATGACAGATCGAAACGGGCATTTCCCTGCATTCCCAACCCCAGGAAGAGTATCCCGAAATAGGCGATGGCGATGCCTGTAGAACAAACAAAAATATATTTCCACACCGCTTCCAGGGTGAGTTTATTCTTTTCATGATAGATAAGCACTGAAGCCGTCAGCGTGGTTGCCTCCACGAAAACCCAGACCACCGTCAGGTTGTTGGCAAGGGTGGCTCCGGTTATGGAAGCGATAAGTCCGGCCAGGGCTGCATGATACTGCTGGTAACGCCTGGTGGTGTTGTCCTTCAGATTAACAAAACCATGTATGACGGTCGTTATCGAAAGCAGGGTCAACAAGGTCAGGAATAACACTGCCAGCGCATCAAAGGTGAAGTAAGAAAGCACGTCACTTCCTTTATTCATCCAGGATACTACACATAATCCCATTTGCCCCGCCAGGAACAGACCGGTAAGTACATTCACAGTGGCACGGTTCCTGATCAGCAGCATTCCGGCTACCAGCACAACGGTCAATATGTAGTAATACAGCAGCTGCATTGTCCTAATGTCTTAAATCTGTAAGACTCTCAGTCTCCAGGTCATTGAAACGGGCGCCGATCCTGCCGACAAATACACCCAGGATCAGCACACTGACCACAATATCCAGCAACACCCCTATATTGACAAGGTAAGGAGTCTTACTCCCGACAGCCAGGGAAAAAAGGAAGACCGCATTCTCAATGACCAGAAAACCAATCATATGAGAGAATATCCTGCGGTGCGTAATGATCAGGATGATACCGGTAATCAGGGCAAACAGCGCCGCCGTTATCGTCAGCCTTTCCATAGCTTTTCCTTCCAGTACCGAACTCAGGAGCGTGCTGATGACCAGGGCTCCAATAGCCATCAACAGGGTATAAAACCCCGGCATGGTTTTCGGATGAACCCTCAATACCCCCGTCCGTTTGATAATGCGGTATAACAGGAAAGGAACCAGTATCGCCTTGAAAACCAGGGTTTCTGTTACAATAAAGATCAGGTTGGCCAGGTTTATCTCCCTGAGTTCAAAAATAGAAAGACCAAAGAGTATCAGTCCCTGCAGGCCGATGAGGGCGGCATACACCCTGAAACGCTCTGCCATGCTCAGATAGAAAAGGGTAAAAGCAAACAATATGACAAGCACTTCCATCATCTCAATTCCGGGCTTATTTATTCATAAATATCAGTACCATGGCAAAGGCCATCATGGCAATGGCCGTAAGCGAAAGGATAAACTGCGGGTTTTTCATCATCTTATTGCGTGCTCTGAATGATTCCATCAGGCCGATCATTATTCCGAAAAGCATCTGTAATCCGAGGAACAACAGGATCTGCCAGGCAATGTGCCAATCGGGCGGGACCAGGGAGTTGGAGATCAGCGCTCCGAACATGGTAAATTTTATCCAGGTTGCCATGTGGACCAGGGCCAGGTCGAACCCGCTGTAATCCAGCACCATCACCTCATGTACCATGGTCAGTTCCAGGTGGGTCTTCGGATCATCAACAGGAAGCCGGCTGTTCTCGATCATAGAGATCTGGATCAGCAGGTAAAAGCAGATGATACCCGCAATAAGGGTAAAGGTGTTTCCAAAGTTAAGGTGAGAGAAAATATCGGCAAAGGAGGTATACCCGGTAAACATGGCAAAAGTCCCCATCAACAACAGGAAGGCGGGTTCAACAAGCATCGAATACAGGGCTTCCCGGTTAGCTCCCATCCCTTCAAAGGAACTTCCGGTATCCAGGGCCGCCAGGATCATAAAGAATTTCCCCAGGGCCAGCAGGTATGAAAAGAAAACAAAATCGCCGGCAAAGCTGATCACGGCTCCCTGCCTGCCCATTGGTATCAGCATGGATGCGGTGATCACCGTCGCCATGGCAAGGGAAGGAGCGATGCGGAAGATAACCGTGGTAACCGGACTGATGACACTGCCCTTCATCAGCAAAACCCTCACATCCCTGAGCGGCTGGAACAAACCCGGTCCCTTACGCCCGCTGCACAGGCTTTTCGTCCGGATAATGATACCGGGTATAAGCAGTGCGGACAACAGAACAAGAATAAAGTTCAGCATATCAGATCAAACCTAATAAAGATAACACCAGGATGAAAAGTATAAAGACAAAGGGATATAATATGTAATGTTGAATTTTACCGGTCTGCAAAAAGGCGATCTTCCTCAGGAGCTGCCTCATCGCCAGCACGGGTCTGTCGATAAACACCGTTTCCAGTAACTCGGAGGAATGAGCGCTGAACTTTCTCATTATAGGGAAGATCTCCGTTTCCGGTATACGGTCGAATTCTTTCTTCACATTCACTATCGAACCGGCCAGTTCCGACAGGTTATCGGCGTATGAAGTGGCTGTGTACTGCATAGCGGCCGACCCGGCTGTATACCCGCAACCCCAGGTCGGACCCGTCTCTGAAGGTTTGTCCCTCCTGTTCAGATACCTGATTGCCAGTAGAATAAGCGTAATAAATAAAAAAGTCCCTCCTGCCATGCTGATCATCTTCAGGTTGGTCAGGTAGGAACACTCAAAAACCGACATGGGGAGATTAAAACTGCCAACAACAACATTCAGCAAGGGATTCAGAAAAACCAGCGGGAACAACCCTATCGCCACAATAGGGATCCCCACCAAAAATTCAGGCAGGAAGGAGGTCCCTTTCCCTTCCCCGGCAAGAAGGGCTTTGTCCGAACGGGCCTGACCCAGGAACACCACTCCAAAAGCCTTGGTGAAACAGAAAATCGCCAGACCGCCTATGAGTGTAAGGCCCAGCATCGACAGTATCACCAGCACCGAAGTATATAGCCCGAACCCGTTCAGTCCCTGTATCATCCCCAGGTAGATCAGGTATTCTGAAATAAAGCCGTTCAGCGGCGGCAATCCGCAGATGGCTATCGATCCCAGCAGGAAGAAAAAAGCGGTATACGGCATGCGTTTGCCAATTCCGCCCAGCTCATCCAGTGTCCGGCTGTGGGTGGCTTTGTAAACATTGCCCGCCCCATAAAAAAGCAGCGA
Source organism: Bacteroidota bacterium (assembly GCA_026391855.1). GTDB lineage: Bacteria > Bacteroidota > Bacteroidia > Bacteroidales > CAIXZF01 > JAKLIX01. The sequence continues at coordinate 7,090 of JAPLDE010000105.1, forward strand.
TTTGAAAAGGGAGTGATTCAGCACATGCAACAACCCTCCTCCAAAGCCCAGCAAAGCCAGCAGGGGATTCTGAAGCCCCATCCCTATACAACCCAGGCCAATCCCCATCCCGATGATACCGATATTCTCAATGCTATGGTAGGCAAGCAGTTTCTTCAGGTCATGCTGGACAATGGCCTGCAACACCCCGTAAATACCGGTAATCACCGATATCACCAGTAAAAACACCCCAACCGTCATCCAATCCCCCCGGTAAACCAGCAATACCCTCATGATCCCGTATATCCCCATCTTTATCATCACTCCCGACATTATTCCCGATACATGGGAAGGAGCGGCAGGATGAGCCTGGGGAAGCCAGGTGTGGAAAGGGATGAAACCGGCTTTGATGGCGAAACCGGCGAAAAAAAAGAAAAAGAGAATGAATGATGTGGACATGTGATCATGTGACCATGTGGCCATTCCGGGCTCGGGTATGAGTGTGAGTCCTGGTGTTAAAAGAAAGGCCGCCAGGAGGAAAAACATGCTGATGTGCATCTGGACCAGATAGTTTATGCCCGTTTTCAGGGTCGACCGTTTCCCGGTATCAAAAATAACCAGCACGAAGGAAGAAAGGGTCATCAACTCCCAGGAGACCAGGAAGGGGAAAGCACCCTGCTGGGTACAAACCAGCAGCATAGACAGATAAAGAAGCAGCAAACTCAGGTAATGGATGGAAAAGGATAAGGGAGACTGTTTCTCCGTATACATCCTGAGATAGTTCCGGGCATATAGAAATCCGGTCAGAACGGTAAAATTGACGGTCAGTATAAAGAAAGCCGACAGCCCGTCCAGGTAGAAAGGCAGGCTTTCCAGGCCGGGAAATTCGTAGACCTGCAGTCCCTTCCCGTCCGGCAGTCCTGAAAGCACCTGAACGGCGGTCATGCTTGAAAACGTCATCACGGCCAGGACCGGGAGGGCAGTAAACCCATGTTTATATCTCACCGGCAGGAGAAAAATCCCGGCAATCACCAGTATACCCAACAATATCAGCCAGATGACCATTCGAAACAACCCTTTGATTCCAGGGGCAAATATACGGTGTTTGGAGGCGGGCTGCTGCAATGGATGCAAAAAGCAAATTGACAATTGATAATTGACAATTGACAATTAACAATTAACAATTAGTAATTAATTGATAATCTGTATTTTAGAAGAGGGAGGTAAATTTATCGTTGGGTTTATTTGTTTTTGTGTGATGACTTAAAAAAAATTTCTGCTTGTCCCCTTCGGTCAGGTAAAAGTGTAGGAGACCAAGCAGCCCGGGTAAAAAAGGAAAAGGTTTAAAAAGATATTTTCTTTCCAGTAGCCGCTGACAGACATTGGCTGGTGCGGTCCCGATGAGCGGCAGCGAGTCGGGATCCCGACGAAGGAGGGAAGCGCCAGGCGCGGTCAGGAAGCGGCGACCAGGTCTCCCGGCCTGAGGGAAAAAGCTGATATATTGAAAAGGTGTCCCACTTTAAAGACGAACTCTTTGCCAGGAAGGGACTAAATCCCAGGCAGGCTATGGAAAATCCTGAGAATGCTGATAATGTAATTGCCTGTCTGGGATGGAGTC
>JAPLDE010000072.1:0-8932 GCA_026391855.1 Bacteroidota bacterium
AAGACAAGCCTGAAGAGATTATCCTTGCTGCGAAAATAATAGTGCAGCAGAGCTTTGTTAATCCCGGCTTCATCGGCAATTTCCTGCATCCTTGCACCATCGAGTCCTTTCCGGGCAAATACTTTCCGGGCTGCCTGCAGGATATGCTCCTCGGTACTATTAAGCGCACTTGTCATTGACCAATCAGTTTAATTTTTGGATTTAATTAAATGGTTAAACCAAACGGTCAAAAATAGAATAAAAAAAAACCCAAGTCAAGGGTTTTCTTTAAATATATAAAATTAATTGTATATTGCTTTTTATCAGCTTTTTGCAATTTTAAGTTTCTGCCCGGGTTTGATACTATTCCCGTTTTTTATCTGGTTCAGCTGTTTTATCTGGTCAACGGTAACTCCTTTGTACTGGTTGGCTATCCCCCACAAGGTATCTCCCTGACGGATCGTATGATAGATGTATTTTTCGCCTGTATTGTTTTCTCCTGTGAAAGCCTTACTTTTATATTCATCACTGTTGCACAGTATTCTGTCGGCATCAGCTCCCAGGTATGTTTCAAGGGTAGGTGGTCCTGGTTCGGAGTTGCAAACTCCCCTTATAGCATTGTCATCTTTTCCACCTTCATCCGTAACCGAAACGATAACCGTATCCGGTTTATTCGGATGCTTTTCCTTTTCAACTTTGTCTTTTATGCTGGCAGTAACGAACACAACCAGTTCCTGGTGCGGTTTCACGCTGTTTTTTCGTATCCCGTTCCATTTTTTCAGGTCGGCTGCTGAACAATGATATTTTTTAGCTATGGCTGCCAGGGTTTCTCCTTCTTTCACCATGTGGGTGATGGTCCTGTCCTGCATCTCCCTTACCTGTGCCATCATCTTTTCGCGGTCAAGGCTGCGCTGTGTTTTAAAAGCATACAAAGCCTCTTCATTATTGATAAAATCAGCAACATAGGAAGAGGGAAGCCTCAGATAATAACTGTTTTCCTCATTGGCAGGTATGATATCCTTGGTAAAGCCTGGATTCAGGTAACGGATATTTTCTATAGGGATTTTGAACATTTCGGATAACTGCTCAAAGGAAAGCAATTTTTTAACGGTCACCGTATCAATATCTGAGGCGGTAATTCCCGGGAACACCGGATAAAGGTTATGTTCAGCGGCATAATTCAGCACATAGCTGGCAGCGATGAAGGCAGGCACATAATCCCTGGTTTCTTTGGGCAGGTAACGCATAATTGCCCAGTAATCCATGACCCCTCCCGCCTTACGGATAGCCCTGTTCACATTTCCCGCCCCTGAATTATAAGCAGCAAGCACAAGTGCCCAATCCCCATAAATGGCATACAGGTCTTTCAGGTGCCTGCAGGCCGCTATAGTGGCCTTATAAGGATCGCTGCGGTCGTCAACATAAGAGGATACCTTAAGATCATACAATTTCCCGGTATTATACATAAACTGCCATAAGCCTTTTGCCCCGGCAGAAGAACGGGCTGAAGGGTTCAGTGCCGATTCGATCACTGCAAGGTATCTCAGTTCCAGCGGTAGATTAAACCGGTCAAGCTGCTCTTCAAACAAAGGAAAATAGATCTTCGACAAACCCAGTATCCGTTCAGTGAGATCCCTCTTCCTGACTGCATACAAATCAATATATTGTTTAACCATCGAATTATAAACATACCCGAATGGCGAACCTTTGCCAATCTTACTTATCCGTTCCCGGTATACGGAATCCGCATACGTGGGTATATAACCTGAATCAAAATGATAAATATTCAATGCCGGACGGCTACAAGAAAAATCAGGGATTCCTTTAAAGGTGATCTTGGCAAGACTGTCGAGCATCGACAGAATAGGGTTATCTTTTATCATCCCCGGAATATTAGTCTTGCTGGTATCTGATCCCTGCTTATAGGAATAAGAAGTGGCATATACCTGAACGACAGATAAAAAGACAATGAAAAGAACACAAATCCTGTTTATCCCGGTCTTACAAAATATCATATCTTACTTTTGTTTGGCTGTGATAAAGTCAGATACTTCTTAATCCTTCCCTTCTATGATTAAGAAGCCTGAATGAAATGCAAGTTTGACTTTATGATTTTCAAGTATACAAAATTATCACCAAATAGCTACTATTTTTTAACAAATTTTATTTCTTTTAACAATCTTCGGTTTATTAAATATTAAGCTAACAAGCTAATAATCAATAAATTTCATGAAAATTGTTAATAAAACGACCCCTCACTCACTAATTAACCCTCATTTCGTGCAGCGTATTGTTCAAATCAGGCGACTGCTCATTATTTTCTGCCGACTGCTGCACCGATGCTGTCGGTGACTACTGCCTACTGCCTACTGCTGACTGCCTGGGAACGTAAGCAATTGGACACGATGTATCGTGTCCCTACAAAATTCCGACTGCCTACTTCTTCTCCTCTGCTCCAGTGTTGTTCTCTTCCTTTTTCTTTTCTTCTCCGCTCATCCCCTCTTTAAACTCGCGTATTCCTGTACCAAGACCCCTCATCAGCTCTGGTATTTTCTTTCCCCCAAACATCAGCACTACGACGATAAGAATGATCAACAGCCACCCGGGACTCATTCCCATCAAAATAATCATATTCATACTTATCTCCTTTTTTAGATCGCAAAGTTACAACATTCTCTCCTTATTCCCCATCTTTCAGCTCAGGAATTACCTTCACCCCGTCATATTTCTTTTCAGTTCCGTTCTTATAAGTAACGATCAGAAAGGGTGTTCCGTCATCATTATACTTGATCCACTCCCCTTCTTTAACCCCCATCACATAGATCCCTTCTTCTTTTTTATTGCCATTTTCCCAATAGGAAATATGCCGGCCATCCGGCAGATCCTCAACAAACTTGCCCTCATATTCATGAGTACCGTCCCCGTAATAGTATTTCCAGAAACCATCGCGCTGGTCATTCACATACCCGCCTTCTTCCTTGTGGTCGCCGTATTCAACTGTCCATTTCCCCTGTTTCTGTCCTTCGATATATTCACCCTTTGAGATGATTTTACCCTTTTCATCATATTCAGTCATCAGCCCGTCCTCCTTACCTTCAGAAAAAGCCTGTTCTTTCATGAGTTGCCCCTCATCATAATACCACTTCCAGTCTCCGTCGGCCCTTCCTTTATCATCATAATTACCTTCTTCTTCCAGCTTTTCATTCTCATAATAGTATTTCCAGTAGCCTATCCTCTTCCCCCCCTTATATTTACCTTCAGCCCGTAGTTTTCCGTTCTCCCAGTATTCCTTCCAGGCTCCCTGCCGCTTGCCGGCTTCATCTGTTATTCCTTCCCCAACTTTGAAACCCTTACTGTAAACATAGGATTTCAACAGTTTTCCATCCTCACCGTACTCCTTCCATAGTCCATCCGGCTGATTAGCCTTGTACTGGGCATAGGTTTTTACTTTTCCGCTGGCATAATAATCAGCTCTTTCATCTATTTTTGCAATCTCTTCCGCATCCGGTTGAAGTTCTCCGTCAATATACTTGCTGATCTTGAACAACTTCCCGTCCATGGTGTATTCCCTGAAATAGCCGTTTTTCCTGTCCATCGAATAAGTTCCTTCAATATGAATAGCACCGCTTTCCCAGAAAGTCAACCACTTACCCATTTTTAACCCATTCTTGTCCTTACGGTTCACATACTCTTTCGAAAGAATAAATCCCTTTTTATATTCAATTATTGTAATTACGTTTCCGTCATGGTCAAACTCCCGTGATATACCCTGTTCAAGTCCGTTAACGAAAGGGATGATCTTCTTTACCTTTTGATCCTGGTAGTAATAGGTTGTCGGTCCCTGTTTTACATCATTAACAAAGTTTTCAGCCAATATCTCTCCTTCGGGATAAGTCTTCTTAAGCCCGTTTTTCTTTCCGTTACGATAGTTCAATTCCAGTAAAAGCTTGCCATCTTCATCATAAAATTTCCAGAGGCTGTCCAGTTCAAAGTTTTTCCTGTTTCCTTCCGACTTCAGTTTTCCGTTCTCATAATAGGTTTTCCAGAATCCGTCAGGCTGGCCTGACCGTAAATATCCTTCACTCGACACAATGCCACTGATATAAAAATATTTCTGGGGTACCAGTGAATCAGGTTTGTTCTGGGCCTGTAGTTCAAAATTACAACATAACCCATTGAATACCAATAAAATGATTAACAAAAACCGATAAATATTCATTACTTAATCAACTTAATTCGTTCGGATATTTCCAGCATTTTTAAAATAGGTTTGGCAGCTTTACTGATCAGCTCTGTATCCATCAGAATTTCAGGTCTTTCGTTTTTCAGACATAAATAAAGCTTTTGAATAGTGTTCATTTTCATATAAGGACAATCATTACAGGCACAGTTTTCATCTGCCGGTACAATATAGAAATTTTTTTCCGGATTATTTTTCTTCATTCTGTGCAGAATTCCCGTTTCTGTGGCAACAATAAAGGCAGTAGCTTTACTCCGGCTTGTATAGTCAAGCAAGGCAGTAGTCGATCCGATAAAATCGGCCAGTGCAAGCACCGGTGCTTTACATTCAGGATGAGCGATCAATTGGGCTTCCGGATGTTCAATCTTCAATTTGATGATGCTTTCGGTAGTTAGTATTTCATGTACTTCGCAACTTCCTTCCCAAAGCACCATATTTCTGCCTGTTACCTGATTTACCCAGGCGCCCAGGTTCTTATCCGGAGCAAAAATAATTGGTTGCTCAGCCGGAAAAGATTCAACGATAGAAACCGCATTACTTGAAGTACAGATCACATCCGACATCGCCTTGATTGCAGCCGAGCAGTTTATATAAGAGATGCTAACATGTCCCGGATGCGCATCAACAAACTTCTTAAAAGTCTCAGGCGGACATGAATCAGCCAGTGAACAGCCTGCTCCCATGTCCGGTATAAGCACTTTTTTTTCAGGGTTCAGTATTTTGGCCGTTTCAGCCATAAAATGGACGCCGGCAAATACGATCACTTCCGCTTCTGTCTGCCGTGCTTGTTGAGAAAGACCTAAACTATCTCCTACATAATCTGCAATGTCCTGTATTTCAGGCACCTGATAAAAATGGGCCAGTAATACAGCCTTCTTTTCCTTTTTTAAGGCTAAAAACTTTTCGGCAAAAATCCTTGTACTATTGATATCTGGTTCCAAGCGATGTTTAGTTTTTAATAATACTATTAAATTTTAAAGAGATTTATTATTATTGTTATATACACTGTTAATTCGGTTGATAAGTTGATGCGGATTTTTATTCCCAGTCGGTAACCAACAAATCAACAGTTTTAGTAACGTTTTATCAGTTGGTTTTAAGTTAATTATCATACTTTTTAACAGGCGGTTGATAAGTGGCTGTTCATTATTTTGTTTTATCAGGGTGTTTATAGATTGTTGATTGAAAATGGTATTTGGTTATAACTAATGATCTGATTGAGAGTGATGGTGAATAACGCTGATTTACAAACAAAGGTACACAGTTATGAACAAATGAAAGTTGAAATTATTAAAACATTGATTAACAGTAATATAATAAAAAATATTAAAGGGTTTAGCAAATAGCAACTTTTAAATTTCCTAAACTTAAGTAGGGCAGGATAAATTTTGGGTTAACTTTGTTTAGTTAATTTTTTCAACAATGCTTGACTTTGTCAGAAAACTCGCAATTGGATCTGATCATGCAGGATTTCTGCTGAAAGGAACCCTTATCGGCAAATTTACTGCAGAAGGTTATGAGTTTGATGATAAGGGTACATTTTCTGTTGAAAGTGTAGATTACCCGGATTTTGCCTTACCTGTTTGCAGAGATATACAGGCAGAAAAGGTGACTTTTGGTGTGCTGATATGTGGTAGTGGCAATGGGATGTCTATGGCCGCTAATAAATATAAAGGTATCAGGGCAGCCTTGTGCTGGACGGAAGAAATTGCCCGTCTCGCCAGGTTACATAATGATGCGAACATTCTTGTATTGCCGGCCCGGTTCATCACTGATGAAGAGGCAAAAAAAATATTCCATATATTTATGATCACTTCTTTTGAAGGAGGGAGACACATCGGCAGAATTGAAAAAATTGACGGACTGGTAACATAATTGTATCAATACCCGGAAATCATGTCAGAATTACTACATAAATTTTTGGAAGATGCTGAAAGTAAGGCGTTTGACAAGGATCACAGAAAAAAAATTCAGTTTAATATAGCTAAGTATGATGAGGCCGTAATAAAAGGTAAGCATCAATATAAGGATCTTGAACTGGCCCGGGAAAGGGCTGCATTTATCCGTCACAGGGTGATCAATGAGTTGGATAAATACCTGATTGAGTTTGAAGCTAATTTTGAAAGCAGGGGAGGAAGAATTATCTGGGCACAGGATGAAAAAGATGCGTTGAAAGAGATCTATAAGCTTCTGAGGAGGCATGATGTCCGTAAGGTGGTAAAGTCAAAATCGATGACCACCGAAGAGATAGAGCTCAATGATTTTTTAAAGAAACACAAGATAGAATCGGTTGAGACAGATCTGGGTGAATACATTGTTCAGCTTGCTGGAGAAAAACCCTATCATATTGTTACACCGGCCATGCATAAGTCGAAAGAAGACATAGCCGAGTTGTTCAATGCAAAATTCGGGACACCGCTGGATTTTGCTCCAGAACGGATCACTCAGTACGTCAGGGAATTACTACGCGAAAAGTTCATCCATGCCGATGTTGGGATCACTGGTGCCAATTTTCTGGTTTCTGATATTGGTGCAGTAGCCTTAACAGAGAATGAAGGAAATGGCTGTATGACGGTTTCTTTTCCGAAGGTTCACATCGTGGTGGCCGGTATTGATAAGCTGATTCCGTCGCTCAAGGACCTGGACCTCTTATGGCCCCTGCTGGCCACTCACGGGACGGGTCAGAATATCACTGTTTACAATTCATTGCTGATGGGACCCCGGCAGGAAGGAGAAGTTGACGGACCCCAGGAAATGTATGTGGTATTGCTTGATAACGGCAGAACCAATGTACTGGAAGAAGCCGAACAACGAAGGGCGCTCTCCTGTATTCATTGCGGTGCCTGTCTGAATGCCTGCCCGGTTTACCGGAATATTGGCGGACATTCATACAACACCGTTTACAGCGGTCCTATCGGTTCGGTGATCACCCCCCTGATGTTCGGTATGAAAGAATACAAACACCTGAGTTATGCCTCTTCACTCTGCGGGAAATGTACCGAAGTCTGCCCGGTTAAGATCAACCTCCATGAACTCCTGCTTTTTAACCGTCGTGATTCTGTAAGGGAACACTATACCACCAGTAGTGAGAAATTTGTGATGTTCGGAGCAAAAAAAGTATTTATGAGGAGGTGGATGATGGACTATGGCAAGGCCAAAATGCGGAATTATGCCCTTCGCCGCTTTTTCGGCGTAAGCTGGGGCCCCAGGCGTGAACTGCCGTTAATCCCCGAAAAGAACTTCAAACAACTGTGGGAGGAAAGAAAAGGGATCAACCCGAAACGCTGATCAGAACATCTGCAGAATGTTTTCCACCGAACGGAGATAACTTCCACCGAAAAGATTTGCATGGACCAGTAACGGGTAGAGGTTGTAAATCTCCATCCTGTCCCTCCATGCGGGTTGCAATGGAAATTCACTATGATATGCTTCATAAAAGGAAGGGGTAAAGCCGCCGAACAGCTTTGTCATAGCCAGGTCTGCTTCCCGATGGCCATAGTATACCGCTGGGTCCATCACACACACTTTTCCTTCCGGATCGATCATGAAATTACCGCTCCAAAGATCACCATGAAGCAGGGCGGGAGGTTCAGCGGGGAAAATCTCCTCCAGCCGCCGGTACAAGCGTTCAAATTTCTTTATCATACTGCTGGGCAATGTCCCTTCATTCAGGCCGAATTTCAACTGTTTTTCCAGCCTTTCTTCAATAAAAAAGCTGATCCAGTCATCATGAGCCGTATTGTCTTGGGGCAGGGAACCCATATAGTTGTGGTGATTAAGCCCGAAGTAAGACTGAGTATTCCTGTGTAAACCGGCTAGTTTTGCCCCGAAATCGTCCCAGAAATCGGCAGCGAACGATCCCTGCCAAATATATTCCATTAAAATGAAGGTGTACGTTCCGGCCTGACCTGTCAGGATGGGTGAAGGCACCCTGAGGTTTCCCTTCTCCCTCAATAGTTCAAGACCCCGGTACTCAGCCTCAAACATATGCGGGTAACGGTCGGACAGGTTATATTTCAGAAAATATTTAACGTCTTTGGTTTCCAGCTTGAACGACTGGTTTATGCTTCCCCCCGACATTGGCGAGACAGACTGCAGCACGAAACTGGAATGGTTTTTCTCAAGAAGCAGTTCCCTGAGCTTGTCTTCTATTATACTTGGTATCATGGACCTATAACAATTTTCAAAGCACTAAGTTAAATTTCTTCAGTTCAATATAAAGGGGTCCTTCGGGCCTGAGTTTGCTTTCGTACAATGAAAAACTGCTGACGACCGCCACCTGAAAGTCGAGTTTTTCCATCGTTTTCAGTATAGCCTTCATTTTTTCAGGATGGTTTACCTCCCTGATTCTTCCCAGGGTAAGGTGGGGGTTAAATTCACGGTCTTCACCCAGAATCCCGATCTCCCCCAGCGAATCCGTGATCCTTTCATGCAGGAATTTCATCGCTTCAGGTACATCCAGGCCAAACCAGATTACCGTCGGGTTGCGTCCCTTTCCAAAGGTTCCGCATCCCCTGATCCCCATTGAAAATGGCCCGGTACCTTCAGCAGCCTTATTGAGCTGCCGGTTAATATCAATGATCAGGTGCTCCTTCACCTCTCCGAAAAACCATAACGTAACATGCATGTTATGAGGTTCCACCCATTTGATCCTTTCCTCCAGTAACTCCTGCTGAAGAGCCTGGTAATAGGACAGCATCCCCGGTTTGGGCT
>JAPLDE010000072.1:8952-36608 GCA_026391855.1 Bacteroidota bacterium
TCAATCTTTATTCCCGTGAACAATCGTTTCGACATATTTCTATTGTGACCTACTGTGTCTATTGTGGTTCATTTTAATCAAAATAAAAGTAATCATCTTTCTGATGAGCCCCCCCTTCAATCCACCACCATGAAATATTTTTTTTTGAAAAATCAAAATTGTTCTACCTTTGCACCTCCCAAAAGGGGCGTTAGCTCAGTTGGCTAGAGCGTTAGACTGGCAGTCTAAAGGTCAGGGGTTCGACTCCCCTACGCTCCACAAGTTCAAATGCAAATATGCAAGAATGAGAAGAGGGCGAGAATGTTCTTTCTTGCCCTCTTGCCTTCTTGCATTTTCGCCTTCTTGCATTAAAAGCCAGCTATTCCCACAGATCTTCCGCTTCCAAAGTGAGCCTTACCCTCTACCGGTGGCGGAATAAACCACAGTAGGCACAATAGGAGGGCACCATTGGGTTTTTATTAACGATTGGATTCTTCTTTATTAGCAGACAGAGGACTTATTGGGCATCCCATTAACCACAACAGGAGGCAAAGAATTTCGCATAGAACCGTTTGGGTATCGGTAAAATGTTGTATATTCGATGCCCTAATTTAGTTAAATACAGGCATCATGATACCCAGGTTTATTAAAAATGAGATACTTCTTTCACTTAAAAAGCCTGATTTGGTGGTAGGGATTTTCGGAGCCAGACGTACCGGAAAAACATTCCTGATGGAGGAAATAAGAAAGGAATTGGGAGATAAGGTCCTGATGGTTCAGGGAGATAATTTAGACGTTGGCGAAATACTTTCCTCTCAACGATTAAGCCAATTGAAAAGGTTTACCGAAGGAATTAATTGCCTGTTTATTGATGAAGCTCAGAAAATCCCGGATATTGGTATTAACCTCAAACTGATGATCGATAATATTCCTGGCCTTCATATCCTGGTCAGTGGATCTTCTTCATTTGATTTGCGAAAAAAAGTAGGAGAACCGCTGACCGGAAGGAGTCAGTTTTTCTACCTATACCCTGTAGCTCAATTGGAACTCAGTGAAAATTTCCTGCTAACAAAAGAAAATCTGGAATCAAGACTCCTTTATGGTGGATATCCTCAGGTGATCACTGCTTCAACAGTTAAGGAACGCATTGCTATTCTCACTTCCATACGTGATGGATATTTGCTGAAAGATATCCTGGAACTGGATAATCAGAAAGACTCATTATTTGTTCTCAATCTTTTGCGATTAATTGCTTTCCAGATTGGGAATGACATTTCTTTTTCCGAGCTTGCCTCAAAACTGAATGTGAATAAGAAAACGGTGATGAGATATCTGGAATTATTGGAAAAATGCTTTGTTCTATTCTCACTTCATGGATTCAGCCGAAATCTGAGGACCGAATACACCAAAAGTCCCAGGTATTATTTCTGGGACAATGGAATCAGGAATGTACTTATTTCCAACTTCAACAACTTGAATCTCAGGGATGACATTGGTAAGTTGTGGGAAAATTATTGTATTTCTGAACGGCTGAAGAAAACTCATTATCTGCAACTATCTGTCAATCATTATTTTTGGAGAACCTACGATCAGAAAGAAATTGACCTGATTGAAGAAAGCGGGGGCAATTTAATCGGTTATGAATTAAAATGGACTGAAAGCAAGGCAAAGCATCAGAAGACGTTCCTTGAAACATATCATCCGTCGGATTTTAAACTGATAAACCGGGAGAATTATCTGGATTTTATAACATAATTATTTGGATTTCAATTAGATATGTCTTCATTCTTGCCTTCTTGCATTTTCGCCTTCTTGCATTAAAACCAACCTATTCCCACAGGCCTTCCCGTTCCATTGTGAGCCTGATCCTTTACCGGTTGTAAATGAACCACAATAGGAGGTACAATAGGGATTGAGGTTTATTAAGAGATGGACTTCTTCTATATTAGAAGGCAGAATCCGGGACCGGAATTTTTTTCTTTCCTAAAATCTTTTTATTCATTGGCAGATAATAAAACATCTTTATTATCTTTCAGAAAAAATTCGTATTGTCTCCTGCCAAATAAACAAAAGATTATGTTAACCTGTAGGCTGATGAATTGTGTTAGTCTGGTCAAGGAAATTAAGCCAAAGCAAATGTCGGGACCAGCTCCGAAGATGAAGGAATTAGGTACTCATATCCATAGTTTAGCCTTTCGTACCTGTAATCATTTGCCACATATATTGCTAAAAATTGGTAAAAGCAGTTCCGGACCCGATTTTCAGTATTCTTTCAACGAAAAACCGACTTCAGGGTTGGTAAAGGTTCTTGCTGCGCCGACCGTTTTTATGAGCAATTCATATTTAGGGTGGGATCTTGAGCTTACTTTAAAAGCAGGTATCTATGCCGGAGCATATTGGGAATATACCATAAGCCAGTCTGATGCAACCCGTTACGCCAAACAATTTGTAAACCGTTTATTGGAAGGAACCGGGGAAACATGGTATGATGATGGGGGACTGTCTAATGCAATGAAGCAATCGCCTGAAGCTCAACAATTAATGAAAACTATTTCTCAGGATTTCAGGGCGAGCATGGCTTGTAATAAAGGCGATTTCTCAAAAATAAAACTGGATGCAAATAAGTATCATACACCCAGCTTTTCATTTACCACGAGCCCTACATTAAAGGTATTGGTTGGCGGAACACAGGAAATGATCGTAAGATTAGACTATATTTGTTTTGATCTCAGGAATTGCAGGTGGAATGCCCTAATATCACTTGAGATCAGGGATGATTTTGGTGTTACGGAAGAGGATATCACCAATGCCTCCCTTTCTGCTAAAGCGGGCATAGGAGGTTTGACGGATTTATGGGTACTACAACATCAGCGGGGAAAAAAACCGTTTACAACTGTGTTTAAATTTTCATTTTTTTGTTATGGAAAAATCTAGATTATTTATGATACTTTTAATCTCAACACTTTATTCATGTAAGAGCCATCCAGATGACAAATTACTGGAGATTTACCATCTGATACCCGACGAGATAATTGAACAAAAAGAAAATGGCGATTGGTATTCGAAGGAGAGAAATGATTTTTTTGCGGTCAGAAATTTTGATTTAAACAACGAAGAACATAAAATGAAGGTCGACAGTTTCGTCTTAGATTATATTAGTAAGGATGATTTTTTAGTCAAAAATGAAAACGCCAGCTGGTCACTTGTTTTTTTCAACTATGGAGACGGAATAACAGAGCACACAAAACATGAGTTTGATTCGGATTATACAATTCATGATCTGTTTGCTTTTAATAAGAGATTGATTTATTACTCATTTGATACCAAAGATTATTATAAAATCACAGGTTACTATCTAAAGGACAGGGATACAATAACCCAGGAAAGAAGGAAAATGATAGAAGAGCATTTTAAAAATGCCGGAAAGTGAGGCATTTTTAAATTTGGTTTCTTCTTTCTCAAGGATTTCAGGCAGTAGATTGGTAAGGAACAGTTAAAAAAATCCACCTTGCCTTATTTTTGATTAAAATTGGTATTTTTACCATGGCCGCCAGGTTCATTGATAAAAGGCCGGTATCAATTATAGGGTACATGAACAGATTCCTGCTGTTTTTTATGATAATGTTATCCGGTTATACCGTTTTACCTCAGGGTTTAACCCGGACAGACAGTATTAGACAAAAGCTTAGGACAGCGGGTAGAGATGAAAGGCCTTTGGTTTTATTTGAACTGGCCGGGGTTTACAAAAATACTGATACTTCGCTGAACAGCAGGCTGATTGATTCGGCACTTCACCTGGCGTTAAAACTTGAAAATAAAAGGATTGTCATCAAACTGATCAACGATCTTTCCAATATTTCTTATAAACAACAAAACTCGTTTTTATTACCCCTTGCCTGTCAGGCACTTGCATTGGCCCGGCAGCATAATTACCTGCCCGAGAAAGGTGAAAGCTATACCAATATCGGGAATCTGTATTTCAATATCGGACAATGTGATTCAGCGATTTCTAATTATGTAAAAGCCACAAAGATCTTCCTTGAACTGAAGGACACGGTCCAATATATTGAGGTTTCAAATAACCTGATCTTTTCATGGCAGAGTACCGGCAATTTTGATAAAGCCTTGCAGCTCAGCGAAAAGTTGCTGGCATTCTGTAATCTTACAGGAAATAAAAATCTGATTGCCAATCAATTGGTTACCATCAGCCAGATCTTTGATCAACTAAATAACTGGGAACAGGAAAAAAAGTACCTGGCCCAGGCAATGTTACTCTTTATCAGGCTGAACGATGAATATAACGTTGCTAACATCTACCGCTATATGGGTGTGCTGTGCCAAAAGGAAAATAACCTGAAGGCGGCCATGGATTATTTCAATAAAGCCCAATTGCTGTATACCAAAAACAATAAGCAAAGGGATGTTTCAACAGTTTTCAGTACCAAAGGAGACGTTTATCTGAGCCTGAAAGAATATAACAACAGCATCAGCATGTATCTGAAGGCGCTGGAGATTGTTAACAAGCTGAATGATAATTATGCCAGGGTATATATTATGAGGAGGCTGGGGACCACTTATTCAATCCTTAAAGATTATGAAACAGCTTTAGAGTATTTGAATCAAAGCCTGGAAATTACCATATCAATGAATGACAATCGATCGCTTGGTGAGCTGTACTACCTTATCGCCAATGTTTACCTGAACCAGGGGAAGATCGAACTATCGGAGAAATCCATTCAAAAGGCCCTGCAGCTCTCAGTTTCCTTAAAAAATTTCTCCCAGCAAAAAACTGCATTGAAGTTTCTGTCAAATCTGATGTATAAAACCGGAAAATACAGAGAATCAGTTGATTATTTAAGATCGTACAACCATTTGAATGATTCATTAAACCTGCTGGAAATCGACCGGCAAATGACTGAAATCCAGGCTAAATACGAAAGCAATAAATCTGAAAATGAAATACTTGTCCTTAACCTGGAGAAGGAGAAACAAAAGGCAACGATCGTGAAGCAGCGAATTTTGGGTTTTACCACTGTTGTTATCCTCATTTTTGTTGGTTTACTGGCTGTTGTTTTATACAGGGGGACCCGGAAACAAAAGGAAGCAAACCACCTGCTGACCGAAAAAAATGCCGAGATCAATCGTCAGAAGGAAGCGATACAGTCGCAAATGAAAGACCTGGAAATGGCTAATACTGAAATTACTGCCCAACGCGACCAGATAGAAAGAAAAAGTGTTGAATTGCAGCAGAATAATCAGCTCCTTGAGCAGCAAAAGGTGGCTATACAGGAACAGAACCGGGAACTCCAGGTACTGAATGCGACCAAGGACAAATTTTTCAGTATCATTGCCCATGATCTGAAAAACCCCTTCAACAATATCCTTGGATTTTCGGATTTACTGGCGGAGGGCATTGATCAGAATGAACCTCAGGAGCTGGCGCATTATGCCGGGGTTATTCACAAATCAGCCCAAAGCGCCTTTACACTGCTGGAAAATTTACTCGATTGGGCCAGGTCACAAACGGGAAATATAAAATTTGAACCGGAGATGATCTCTCTTGAAAATATAATCGCCGATGTTATTAATATGACCGCGAGTACCAGCCAGTCGAAAGGCATACAGCTTGATTATGAAATGAAGGAGCCCATCCTGGTGAGGGCGGATAAGAATATGATCAGCACCATTTTACGTAACCTGGTTACCAACGCGATAAAATATTCGTTCAAGGGTGGAAGTGTAAAAATTATTGCCATCGGAACTAACAGGGAAATCAGGATTGAAGTTCATGATAAGGGTATAGGAATAAAACCTGAAGAAACAGGCAAGTTGTTCAAGATCAACGAGAAAGCATCCACTTTAGGAACGAATGCGGAAACAGGGACCGGGTTGGGCCTGATTCTGTGTAAGGAGTTTGTGGAAAGGCATGGAGGGCGGATTTGGGTGGAAAGCCAGGCGGATGCCGGGAGTGAATTTATTTTCACCATACCGGTTATCTGAAATATCCACGTTTATTAAACATCCTTATTACGCGAAAAGTATGGTAAACCGGCGAATCATATGGTCGTACTTGAAATCAGTACTTTTTTACTGTATATTTACCCCAATTTAGGACCTGGTGATTGGGCAAGCTGGGTTTAATACCGGATTTATATGAAAAAACGATCACTTCAGGGTATACTGGTCGGCCTGGTATTCCTTTTGGGGACCCTTAATCCCCTTTATGCCCATAAAGAGGGGCAAGACCTCATTGACTCCCTGATCATCAGGTTGAAACAGCACTATAACGAAGATACGGCCAGGGTAAACCTGCTGAACGAGATCGGTTGGGAAATGCAAAGCACAGATCCGCTGAAAGGGATTGATTTTGCCACTCAAGGACTGAAGCTGGCTGAGAAACTGGGGTATAAACAGGGTATCGGAAAATCACTGCTGAGCATGGGTGTCTGCTATTATACCAAGTCGGACAATGACAAAGCCCTTGAGTTATACAAACGTTCCCTGAAAATTCTTGAAGAGGTTGACGATAAGAGTGCTGTTGCCACCGTTTTATTGAATATCGGAAACATTTATTTCAACAGGTCGGATTTTACCGGCACCCTTGAGAATTATAATAAAGCCCTTAAGGTATTGCAGGATCTCGGAGATGAGAAAAGATGCGCCAGTGTATATGGGAACATTGGAAATGTTTACTATGTACAGAGTAACTATCCCAAATCACTGGAATACCAGTTTAAATCCTGTCAGTTGGCGGAAAAGACGGGTAATCTGAAAGTCCAGGGCAATGCACTGGTGGGTATTGGGAATATTTATACACGGCTGCCCGACTATCCCAAAGCTCTTGAGAACTTTTTTAAATCATTGAAGCTCTTCGAAGTAACAGGGAACAAAAAGGGTAAGGCCAGTTCATTAGGGAATATCGGGATCGTATATTATCGCCAGTCGGAATATTCCAAGGCCCTTGAATATTTTTACAAAGCACTGGCAATCAGCGAGGAGCTGGGTGACCGGCGGGGTTGTGCCATTACCTACACCAATATCGGCAATGTTTATTCAAACCAGAAAGATAACAACAAGGCGCTTGAAAGCCACCTGAAGGCATATACGCTGTTTAAAGAGACTGGGAGCAAAGGCGGGATGGCATCTACCCTGGGAAATATCGGCCTGGTGAATACCGAGATGCATAATTATGCAGAGGCGTTATCATATTACCGGCAGGCTTATGAGCTAAACAGCAGCCTGGGTAACAAATCCGGGACCCTTTACAATCTGAAGGGGATGGGTTCTCTTTACCTGAAGATGGTGACTGACAGCCTTAATCCGTCGACCCTGGAAAAGAAATCCCGCGCTGTGGTCAACCGTACCCAGGCATTACACCAGGCGATATCAAACAGCCTGGAGGCTATCAGGATCGGGAAAGAGCTCAATGAGCTGGATCCCATGATAGAAGCCTATGATGTGATTTCCCGTTCATATCAGTTACTGAACGACTGGAAAAAAGCTTTCCAGTATTCCGATTCGGCCGATGTATTGCAGGATTCGGTCTTCAACATTGAAAACCAGCGGAAGATCTCCGAGATAGAAGCCAAAAGGGCCAGTGAGTTAAAAGAGAAGGAGATACAGATCATTGCGTTGAGTATCAAACACCAGCGGATCGCCATAACGGCTATTTCGGTGGTCCTGCTGCTGATGATAGTTATCGCATTGCTTATCTACCGTTCACTCAGGATAAAGAGACGGACCAACAAATGGCTGGAAGAACAGGTGAACAAGAGAACCCAGGAACTCCGGATAGCGAATGAAGACCTGGAGAAAGCTCACCGGGAGCTGCTTGAGCTTGAAGAATCGAAAGCGGAATTTCTGAAGCTGATCAGCCATGAAATCAGGACCCCGCTGAACGGGATCATCGGGTTCACCTCTTTACTGAAAGAAGAACTTCAATTTTCTGAAGTGTCCGGTATCATCGATTACCTCGATACTTCTGTAAAGAGGCTGGAAAGATTCTCCGTTGCGGCCCTGCTCATTACAGAATTACGCAATAAAAGCCTCTCACTGAACTACGCCAGCCATTCCTTTGAGACGTTGATCCGGGAAGCTGTCAACCGGAATGAAAAGAACATCCAAAAAATGGAGACACGGATTATTTATGAGGGAGATCAGGATAAAATTTTCATCAACGGGGATTCTGAGCTTTTGGGCATCTGCCTCGAAACGATGGTGGACAATGCGGTTAAATACTCTGATCAGGGCGGGGAGGTCATCATTCGCTGCCAGGAAAAAGAAAACGAAGTGATTTGCGAGGTGATTGATCATGGCCGCGGTTTTACTGAGGAAGCACTGGAACATGCATTTCAGCTGTTTGCCATCGGGGAGAGACACATTGACAACAATACCGGCCTGAGCCTTGCCATGGTCAAGCTGATCATGGAGGCCCACCAGAGTAAGGTGGAAGTGGGAAATAATGCCGGCAGCGGAGCCTTTGTCAGGCTGATCTTTACTGCCTGATCCCAAACTACTGCCGGGAATTACTCTTTATACCTGCCTGTTTTTTAATGCTTTCCAATAAACCGGCATCTACAGGATAGTCCGCAGCCTGGGCTTGTTGAAGATAAGGATATGCCTTTACCGGGTCACCCATTTTAATAAAGCAGGCAGCCAGGTTAAACAATATTGAACCCTTGTCCGGGCTGTTTGGTTCGAGTCTCAGGCATTCCTGGAAATCAGCCATAGCCTTTTCATATGAACCGGTATTGGCCCAAGCCAGACCACGGTTAAAATGAAATTTTTCAACGGCGGAATCCTTTTCAATAAGCAGGGTATAATCTGGTATCGCCCGGGCAAAATGGTTGATTTTCATGTTGGAAAAACCACGATTGAGGTAATTGTTGTAACTGTAACTGCTTTTAAAAGGCGGCAGTCCCTTC
The DNA here is from genome assembly GCA_026391855.1 of Bacteroidota bacterium. Classification (GTDB taxonomy): domain Bacteria; phylum Bacteroidota; class Bacteroidia; order Bacteroidales; family CAIXZF01; genus JAKLIX01. Next base: position 17,856 of record JAPLDE010000072.1, read on the forward strand.
AGGCTGTCGAGCCGGATCGACTTTGAATAGACTTCAATGGCCTTATCATATTCTTCCTTCATGCAATATATATTACCCAGGTTGCTGAACAGGGAGGCATCCGTGCTATCCAGCGTCAGTAATTTCTCATAATCCTTCAGGGCTTTCTCGGTTTCACCGGCTTCACTGGCATAATAGTTTCCCCTGTTTTTATAGGCTGTCGGCAGGTTTGGGAACTGAGCGGCAACATTCGTCCATAAGGTACCACTGTTGTTCCAGACATGAGTTCTTTGCCGGGCCATGACGGTCAGTGTTGCCATATATACGCCTATCATTACCATTACCGGGATCCGGATGGTTTTTACAATTTTCCGCGGGCTTTTCCAACCCCGGTACAGACCCATCCCGGCTATATAAAAAATACCGAGATACGGAATGTAGGTGTACCTTTCGGAAATGATGGAACTGCCTACAGAGACGAACTGAAGAACAGGAATGAGCATAAACAGGTAAAACAACACGCCAAACAGGATAGACCGTGTTTTTTTGACCGAGAGAAAGGTTACGATCAAGATTCCGATGGAGAGGATGAACGCCAGGTAAAAACCGGCAGGAATGGCATCCTGGTTATTTTTAAAAGGATAGGGATAGAAAGCCGAAAGGTTCACCGGGAGCAGTAGTTTCTGAAGGTACATATAGAATCCGTAAAACGAGATCAGCACCCTCCTCGGAAGGCTGAACAGTTGAAAATCGGCCACCGTATCCGATTTGCTCTGAATAAAATAAGTGATAAGGATCAGGGCCAGACCCAGGACCAGAAAGGGTAGTTTTTCAAGAAGAATTTTCCATAAGTTCCGGTCCGGTCTGACGCCGGCCAGGCTGAAACGGTTTCTGTAGTAATCGACCAGTAAAAGGATCATCCCCATCGGAGCAGCAGCAGGCTTCGATAACAATGACAGGACAAAGAAAACCAGGGAAAGCCAGTAGCTCCAGAGGTGTTTATCATCAATATATTTCAGATAGAAGATCAGGGAGATCATCCAGAAGAAACCAAACAGAACATCTTTTCTTTCTGCTATCCATGAAACTGATTCCACATGCATGGGATGGATGCCAAACAGGAAGGCGGTAAAAAAAGCGACGGCCGTCTTTCCCATGCTGAGCCGGTAGATCGCAAAATAAACCAGTATAACATTGAGTATGTGTATAATAAGATTTGTTTGGTGAAATGGATATGCTTCCGGGATGCCGTTTTGCTGGTTGATGTGAGCCCTGGAATAGTCGACGGCCAGGGAAAGGAGGGTGAGGGGGTGATAATTTGAAACGGCAGGTTCAGTAAACATCTGGCGGATATTGCCGGCATTTAGCTGATGAATGCAGGTATTTGAATGGACATATTCGGGGTCGTCCCAATTAGTAAACCCTGCCTGCAGAACAGGCCAAAAAGTGAACAGGGTGACTAAACCCAAAACGATAATGCAAACCACATGAATGGCTGTCTTATTAAGGGTTGGTCCGCTTCTTTTTTTGATGGGGGCCTGTTTTATTTTCGGGGATTGTTTAACCGGCTTGTTCATAAGTTGATTGATTATCAAAGCAAAGATAAAAAACCCGGAATAATTTCCGGTGAACCTTCATACCAGGTTACTTGTTTCTTATCCCTAAAGAGGAGAGAGAGATTATACAAAAAGGAACAGAACCGTCTATTTCAGGGAAATCGAAAAATTCAACAGGAAAGGAACTTATGTCTGCAATCATTGCTGCTGAAAAGCACACAGATACGGCGATTTTTGCCGGCGGATGCTTCTGGGGTGTTGAGTATTACATGCAAAAAGAAAAAGGTGTTAAAACCGTGGTTTCGGGTTACACAGGAGGCCATAAGGATCATCCCGCCTACGAAGAGGTTTGTTCAGGAAAGACGGGCCATTACGAGGCTGTTGAGATCAGTTTTGATCCCGCTCTCGTAAGCTTTGAAAAACTCGCCAGGCTTTTCTTTGAAATCCATGATCCTACCCAGTGGAACCACCAGGGACCGGATCAGGGAGTGCAATACAGATCGGCTGTCTTTTACAGGGATGAAGCCCAACAAAAAACAACAGAAAAGCTGATTGGCCTGCTGAAGGAAAAGGGTTACAAGGTAGTTACCGAGGTAAAACCTGCCACAACATTCTGGAAAGCAGAGGATTATCACCAGGACTATTACGAACATAAGGGCACGCTACCCTATTGTCATGGTTATAAAAAAAGATTCTGACCAGAAAACAGTCGATTTTCTTAATAGTTTACTGACTTCACTTCAAAGAAGGCCTGTGGATGGTCACATAAAGGACAATTTTTCAGGGCTTTCTTGCCTTTGTAAGTATAGCCGCAGTTACGACAGACCCATTCCACCTCTTCCTCTTTTTCAAATACTTTTTCCTTAACCACATTGTCGTGAAGCCTGCGATAGCGTTCCTCATGCCTTTTTTCTACTGTGGCGATCATTTTATAGGCAGAAGCAATTTTTTTAAAACCTTCTGCTTCAGCCACTTTCGCAAATTCAGGGTAAAGTTCAGTCCATTCTTCATTTTCGCCGTTTGCTGCGGCTTCCAGGTTTTCGGCAGTGGTACCCACCACTCCGGCGGGATAAGAAGCCGTAATTTCCACCATTCCTCCTTCAAGGAAGTTGAAAAAGGTCTTTGAATGCTGGTCTTCCTGGTTAGCTGTTTCTTCAAAAACAGCAGCGATCTGTTCGAACCCATCCTTTTTTGCCTGTTTGGCAAACATCCGGTAACGACGGGCAGCCTGCGATTCCCCTGCAAAAGATTTTAACAGGTTCTTTTCTGTCTGTGTTCCTTTAATTCCTTCCATAATATATTGAATTTGAGTTGTTTTTAAATTGATTCGTGAAGGCATTGTAAAGATAACGAATTAAATCAGACCCTGTGATTTATAGGTACGCCATTTTCCTACCACTTCCCTCATATCTTCAGGCAGGTCTGAATCGAAAAAGAGGTATTCCCTGGTGGTAGGATGAACAAATCCAAGGGATTTGGCATGAAGGGCCTGGCGGTTCAATATCCCGAAGCAGTTTTCGACAAACTGCCGGTATTTTGTGAAAACGGTTCCTTTAAGGATACGGTCGCCACCATAAGCCACATCGTTGAACAGGGGATGCCCTATATGTTTCAGGTGGGCCCTGATCTGATGCGTACGGCCGGTTTCCAGCTTACATTCAAGCAGGGTGACATAAGTGAAGCGTTCAATGACCCGGTAGTGGGTGATGGCATGTTTTCCGTGTTCACCGCCGGGAAAAACATCCATCACCAGTCGGTCACGAAGGCTTCGCCCGATATGACCCGTGATGGTCCCTTCCTCCTCTTTGAAATCACCCCAAACCAGGGCATGGTATTTCCGGTCGATGGTATGATCGAAAAATTGTTTGGCCAGCCGGTTCTGAGCCAGTTCGTTCTTGGCTGACAACATCACACCAGAGGTATCTTTATCGATTCGGTGAACAATATAGGGATAACGGAGGGCTTCTTTTCCCTGGTCAAGGACATCCCGGCTAAGATGGTAGGTAAGGGCATTGACAAGGGTACCGCTGAAATTTCCGTGACCTGGATGGATCACCAGGCCGGACTGTTTGTTCAGCACCAGGATATCATCATCTTCATAAAGAATATTCAGGGGGATATCTTCCGGGATGATCTCAATATCCTTTGGAGGAAATGTGAGCAGGATGGTGATGAGGTCGTTGGGTTTGATCCTGTAATTCGATCTGACGGTTTTACCGTTTACAAAGATATTACCGGCATCCGCTGAATTCTGAACACGGTTACGCGAGATGTTCTCGATCCTGGCGGTGAGAAATTTATCGATACGAACAGGAGCCTGTCCCTTGTCTACCAGAATACGGAAGTGTTCATACAACTCTTTCCCTTCATTTACATCCTCTTCCCATTCATCCATAGACAACTACTTGGTTATCACCAGCTTTCCCTGGAAGTTCAGGTAGTGGTCGGTGGTGTGGAGCTGAAGAATATAGATCCCCCGTGGCAGGTGGGAAAGGTCATAGTCCTGCAGGTAAGGGTATTCAGCTATCTTTTTACCGATCATGTCGAAAACAGTCAGTTCATATTGTGAGGGTGCTTCATAACCCGGATAGGCCTGGGGGAGTTCGATGGTGAAATGTCCCAGGGTGGGATTTGGGTAGATGGTTAGTCTTGAGGTGGGGTCGGTTTTCGTGGTTCCTTTGTGAAGACCGGCCGTATCCCCCAGCACGGGCCTGATCATCAGCGCCCCGGTGAACTGGGTCATCTGCCAGTTGCCGTCGATATTGAACCAGGTATTGCTCTGTGCATTGTTGTTGGCATCAAACCCGATATTCAGGTTATCGTCGGTTTGTTGGATCCACCCGACAAAGAAACTCAGGTGTTTGCTGTCGAGAACAAGCGGATTTACGGTAGTCAGCGGGTAAGTATGGAATTTATTGAGGCTGTCTTCGAAAACAGGTTTAAGATAGGTTTTGGAAATATACATGACGCTGTCGGGGACACCGTTTTTCTCGCCCCAGATGCAGAGTTTGAAATTCTTCACGTTGCTGTTGCCGAGGGTCCTGTTGAAGTACATCTGCACACCCACCAGGGTATCCTGGGTATAGAGGTTAAAATGCACGGCCAGCATTGAACCGGCGGGGCTTAACCCATACCCGGCCTCTGCGGAACCGTCATCATAGGCCATGTAGTTGTAAAATCGCTGAAAAAATCTGAGGGTGTCATTCCAACCGATAAAATCCTGGGGAAGCGGGTTCCTGTCGATCACGTGGGTTACAGAAAATACGGCGCTGTCGGTTTGTTGGGTGTGAAAGGTCAGTTTTGGAAATTTCGGCCATTCATGGGCATGATCCGACTGGTATCCGGAGCTGTAGAAAGGATTAATATTTAAAAAGCCACATTCGATGGTGGTATCCAGATCGGCTCCTGTTAATTCTTTGATGTAAATACGGTAGTGGTAAGGATAGGTATCTTTTCCCAGGTTACTGATAAGCATGTGTATGGAGTCGCGGGTCAGTGCCGCCGGATTTGCCCTGTATTGCCTCAGGGTCATCGAATAGTAATTCTTCAGCAGGGAGGAAGCCGTGTTCACAAAAGTGATATCATTGAACAAGGTGTCTTTGAGCGTTCGGTTACTGTTGAGGTAAACATAGTCGAGGTTCCAGAAATCCGCATCGCTTCTCCAGCTGGGGATGCTCGGGCTTCCCAGGCTGGCGTAATTGTAAAACCTGAACTGAAAATCATTCCGGAGGAAGACCGGGTCTTTGATCGGGATCATGACCTGACCAAACCAGTGTCTGTTCTCCTGGTGAAAAGTATCAACATCCATCCCCCGGGCATTCCATACGCTTTTCCATTTGTCGGTAAACGTAGTATCATGAGGGGTAACAGTCGTATCGATCAAGGTGTCGGCCCGGTATTGTTCCAGGAATTGCAGGATGAGGGAATCCTGGGCTTCCGGGTTATTGGCGAGTCCGCCGGGTTGATAGGAGAAACTGAAATAAATGGAATCGGAAGGCGCATAAGAACCCAGGTCGATGAAACGGGAAGTCAGGTAATCGGCAATAAAGGGGAAAGAGGCGGCATTGGAATAAATTCCGCCGGTATCATTCAGGGCATCGAAGGTGGCCACTCCCTGTGAAGGAGGAAAAGCAGCGAGATGATTATTTACATACACATTGTTATCCATCCACCTGGAAGCATCGGGTGTTGAGGTGGGTTCGGAAAAGTCATCAATAAAAGGCAGGGCCAGGGCCGATCCTTTTGAAGGCTTATCTTTCATACTTCCTTTCGTGTGCTTTCCAACGAAAGGATTGGAAAGCAAGGGGACCAGTCTTTCCTGTGAATAAACCAGGCTTAGGTTGGAAAGAAAGAGGAGGAGTATCAGGTTCTTCTTCATAATTACACTGCTTGACCCGGGTTACAAACTATCGTTCATTGTTTCCCTGAGGCTGTCCAACTTATATTGTTTAATGTAAGAATCAAAATCAAATTTCTTTACCGACCTGTAAACCAGGCTGATCGTATCTCCGGGTTTATGACGTCCTGAAGAGGAAGGAGAGGGACTTTGCTTAAAGACCCTGGCATTAACTTCATCCTTACCGTCTTCATAGACTTCAGAACCAACCACAAAGAACGCATTTTCTATGGCTTCTATTGCCTCCTGTCGTTTCATTCCCAGGAGAAAAGGAAGGTGGATACTGCCGTTGCCGACTCCCTGGCCCAGGACCAGGTCAATTCGTTCGCCTTTTTCGATCAGGGTGCCTGGTTCAATGGGTTTACCTTTATACCGTTGTTTAAGAACGGCGTTTTTAGCGATATCGGGTATATAATCAAGCTTCCCTGCCATTAAACCGTAAGTTTCCAGTACTGCGGAAGCCTGGCGCAGGGTAAGATCGGTAAGGTTAGGCATTCTCACCTGTTCGGGAAGCATGGCCACCAGGGTAAGGTACACAGTACGGTGTCTTTTAACCACAGATCCCGGCGGGGGATCCTGGAAGGCAATACTACCTTTTTGTTTATTCACATCGTACACAGAGTCAACGACCACAATATCAATTTCCTCACTCATTTTTTTATCCATAACCTGTTCCGGTGTCAATCCTGTCAGGTCGGGTACCGTAACCACATCCCCGTGATGCGTGTAAAAACGAAGCAGTCCGCCAATGGTAAACAGGAGTATTACTGTGATGATCACAGCCAATAGCAGGTGTTTTACATAAGGTTTGCGGAGCAGGTAGGTTCTGTTGGTTGCCAAGGTTTGTAAATGGGGCTGAAAACCTGCAAAGATAGGAATTATAATTACATTTGCCGAAAACTCCATCGATATGAAAAGGAAGGTTGCCGTAGTGGCAGGCGGTGATTCCGGGGAATACAGCATTTCCATCAGCAGTGGCAGGATGGTTTACCAGGAGCTTGACCGCGAAAAATATGAACCTTATTTTGTTGTAATACATGGACTTGACTGGCATGTTGAAACCGATGAGGGCATCAAGTACCCGGTTAACAGGAACGATTTCAGCTTTTCCAGGCAGGACGAAAAGGTCAGGTTTGATGTAGCTTTTATTGCCATACACGGGACTCCCGGGGAGGATGGTCTCCTGCAGGGCTATTTTGACCTGGTCAGGATCCCTTATACCTCCTGCAGCCTGCTGGTATCTGCCTTAACCTTCAATAAAAACGTATGCAAACAGGTGGTTTCCGGGCTTGGAATACCCGTGGCGGTATCGGTTTATTCACGGAAAGGGGAAACAATAGACCAGGCGAAGATAATAAACCAGTTAGGCCTTCCTGTATTTGTAAAGCCCAATTGCAGCGGATCCAGTGTGGGGGTATCAAAAGTGAAGCTGGCTGAAGAACTGGGACCTGCCATCGACAAAGCCTTTGAGCTGGATGACGAAGTGCTGGTCGAAGCATTCATGCCGGGCAGGGAAATCACCTGCGGGGTTATCAGGGAAGGGGGCAGGCTCATTGCCTTTCCGGTTACAGAGATCATCCCGAAGAATGAGTTTTTCGATTATGAGGCAAAATACAAAGAGGGAATGTCGGAAGAAGTTGTCCCTGCCAATATTCCCGACAGCATTGCCAACCGTTGCCGGGAAATGTCCCTTTTCCTCTTCAGCCAGCTTAACTGCAGGGGAGTGGTCAGGTTCGACTATATTTTCAGGGATGACACCATCCGTTTTCTTGAGGTGAACAGCGTCCCCGGGCTTACCCAGGCAAGCATAGTTCCGAAAATGGCCCGTGCCTACGGATGGACAACAGCCCGGTTGTTCGACAAGCTGATCGAAAACGCCTTGCAGCCAATCCCCTGATCATGTGTACCCTTTACGGATTCAATTTATTTGTATTGTAACTCATATTCCCTGCCTTCGCTAATGGATATGACATCCGTTTGTGTTATCTCTGAATGAGGAGCTTCTGTTTTTCAGATCTTCTTTTAACCTTAGTTTCAAGGATATACATACCGCTGTTCAAATCTCCGACGGTAAGCTGTCGTTGGTCTTGTTTGAGTATTTCTGACCTGACCAGAATACCTATTGACGTATAGATATTTAATTCGACTTCCTCATTGTATATATTATTGATATTCAGGTTAATAAAAGCAGAAGAAGGATTCGGAAAAATACTGATGTTTTTTGAAATATTGGATAGTTGAGGTATACCGACAGTCGTACAAAGTGTGGTTTCTATGGTTCCGGGGTTACTGACAACCACAGAAGTATGATACAGGCTGGTCGCTGAACTTAAAATGGTTCCCCCCGAGCCTTGTGTAAATGCAGGATTATCAACAATAGTATTGGTTCCTGATTCATTACAACCGCTGTATCCCTCTGAATCAGTACAAATCAGGTAAACATCAATGCCTCCGGCGCCAAAACTGCTGGTTTCTCCTGTAATAATAAAACCACCGTTCGTAGTTTGCTTCACTGAATAACCTATATCGTCGTTGATTCCTCCATACGCTTTTGTCCATAATGTGTCTCCGTCAGGATCGGTACGTATCAGATACACATCCATGTTCCCCGCACCAAAGCTATTGGTGGTTCCCGCTAAAACATATCCTCCGTCGGCTGTTTGCTGAACGGAATAACCAACCTCTCCATTAATTCCGCCGTAAGTTTTTGTCCATAAAATATTACCGGCAGAAGTGATTTTCATTAAAAAGACATCGGCCGGGGTGAAAAGATCAGCCTGTGTTTTTCCGGTGATAATATATCCATTGTCTGAGGTTTGCTGAACTGAATATCCCTCTTCGATACCTGTTGTACCATAGGTTTTTGACCAGACTATATTTCCCGAACCATCGGTCTTTACTAAAAATACATCATAGTCTCCGGCTCCGAAACTATTGGTAAATCCTGATATAATAAATCCTCCGTCGGTGGTTTGCTGGATTGAATAACTATGTTCACCGATAGTTCCACCGTATGATTTTGTCCACAATACATTTCCATTGGCATCAGTCCGGATTAAACCAAAAGAATGGGTGGCATCCACACATCCGGTAAAGATAAAACCACTATCGGCAGTTTGCCATACATCCCGGGGATAGCCGCTGGCGGCACTTGGCCAGGAGCCATTATGATAGGTCTTTGTCCATACAGTATCACCGTTGTTATTTGTACGGACAACATAATAAATATAGGCTCCAACACCGGTATTATATGTCTGTCCTGCAATAATACAGCCACCATCAAAGGTTTTCCGGACCGAAAATCCATAGGAAAGACTGCCATATTGTTTTGACCATACAGTACTTCCGTTAACATCCGTATGAAGCAGATAAATGCCCACTCCTGCTCCAAAACTATTGGTATATCCTGCAATTGTATAGCCCTGATCAGCTGTATCCTGCAGTACTGACATACCGAAATCATTCCATGGCCCGCTACCGAATGTTTTTTGAAAAGTAATCTGGGGGATGGCGATTTTACTAATGCAGATCAAAATTAGTAAGGCGATTGAATGCTTTTTCATAATTCTTTTCAGTTAAAGCAAAACCTTCATTTAAGCAATGTCTGACTTAAAAGTCATTTTGTTAATAATAACGTGGGTTTGGTGATATATGCCCATAAAGTTCATTGTGTCTTCGAACAAAGATAATGCATCCATGAAAATCTTCAATGATCTTCTTTTTTAATTCGAAAAGCCCTTTGGATTCTGTTCTGATTCTAATTTTTTTAATAATCGGTTGAAGCTGGTAAACTTCAATGTAAGGCATTAGAAAGATAGAACAAAAGGAATAGTATTTCCATGTACTACATAACACTTTTTAGAAAGCAAATGAATAGAGTATTGAAAAAATTGCCTGATTGGTAAAATTTCATTTAATACATGAGAGAGCCAAAGTGCTTTTTGAAAATAGCACTTTACCGGGAAAGGGACTAAATCCCGGGCATAATATGGGAAATCCTGAGAATGCTGATAATGTCACTGCCTGCCTGGGATGGAGTCCCTGACCTGAGATACTGCCAGTTTGTTAGGTTTAACTTCAAACCAGGAAAGTATTGAAAATAAGGCTACTATGTAAATTCATGGTTGTCTTTTAGTTGAACCCCGTTCCGGGGTTCCGAAAGCTTGGGTGCTTTGTCCCCGGGATTGCCTCCCGGGTTACCTGCCTTTAATTCCTTCTGCGCCTGGCGCTTCCCTCCTTCGTTGGGATCCCGATTCGCTGCCGCTCATCGGGACCGCACCAGCCAAGGTCGGTCAGCGGCTACTGGAAAGGAAATATCTTTAAAAACCTTTTCTTTATTTTTTGCCCGGGGTGAATGGCCTCATAGAGGTTCAGCGACTGGGAGGCTCCCTCGTCTTCCGGCAAGCCGGGACAAGCTATGCGACTATAAAATTGAGAATATTATCACATGGAATATCCATCTGGCCTAATGAAACAAATTATCTGGAACAGCCCAAGAATACTCCGAAGGAGTAAAAGTTGGGTAACCCGGGATGCAATCCCGGGGACAAAGCGCCCGAACGTTCGGAACCCCGGAACGGGGTTCAACAAAAAGGCGACCAGGGACATACACAACAAAAAGGCGACCAGGGACATACACAGTTGCCTCATTTTCAATACTTTCCATAGCTTGCCCGAGATTTGGTCCATTCCTGGCAAAGCGTTCGTCTTTAAAGTAGAACGCCTTTTCAATATATCAGGTTTTACCCTCAGGCCGGGAGGCCTCGTCGCCGCTTTCCGACTGCGCCAGGCGCTTCCCTCCTTCGTCGGGATCCCGATTCGCTGCCGCTCACCGGGACCGCACCAGCCAAGGTCGGTCAGCGGCTACTGGAATGGAAATATCTTTAAAAACCTTTTTCTTACTTTATGCCTGGGTCGCATAGCCTCAAACACTTTTACCTGACCGAAGGGGACAAGCGGTTAAAAAAGATTTGATATATAATTAGCCCTGTTTCGGAAAAACAGGGCTAATCAATTGAATAACAATTTAATATAGAATAGAAATTATCTTCTGACCGGGATTTTCTTCAAAGACTGCCGGTGCTTCGGCTCCATTCGGCATGTCCGGTGTCCTCAAACTGTTTGCAGCTTCCATTTTCCCAGCCTGAACCACCAGAGGGCGACCAGGCAGAGGGTGCTTTCTGCGATGACGATGGAGAGGAAAACGCCTTTCTGCGCCCAGTCGAAATGAAGGGCCAGCAGCCAGGCGAGCGGGATCTCAATCATCCAGAAACAAAGAAGGTTGAACTTGGTCGGGGTGAGGGTGTCGCCGGCGCCGTTGATAGCGTTCATCAGCACCATTCCCAGTCCGTAGAACACGAAACCGAAGCTGACCGTCCTCAGGGCACCGGACCCGTAGATGATGATCAGCGGATCATGGCTGAAAAGCCTGATGAAAGCATCCGGGAACAGGATAAAAATGGTCCCGATGATCCCCAGCAGTATCATGTTCACCTTACCGGCGGCCCAAACCGACCGCTCCGCCCTGTCCGGTTTGCCGGCCCCGAGGTTTTGCCCGACCAGGGTGGCCGCCGCGTTGCTTACACCCCAGGAAGGCAGCAGGCAGAAGATAACGATGCGGATGGCAATGGTATAAGCCGCCAGCACTTCGCTGCCGAACACCGACATGATCCGCATCAGGCCGATCCAGCTGGAAGTGGCAATGATATTCTGTCCGATCGTACCCAGCGATAAGCGAACCAGCTGACCGATCACCCTGAGGTCCGGGCTAAGGTGCCGCCATAACAGCTGTATCCTTCCCTTTCCGGCGAAAAGAAGATAAAACTGGTACAGCACGGCGATTCCCCTGCCGGTTGAGGTGGCCATGGCAGCCCCCTTCACACCGAAGGCCGGAACCGGTCCCCATCCGTATATCAGCAACGGGTCAAGGACCAGGTTGATCAGGTTGGCCAGCCATAACACCCGCATGGCAATGGCGGCATCACCCGCACTGCGGAATATGGCATTGATAATGAACAACAACATGATCACCATGTTGAATCCAAGCATAATGGTGGTGTAGCCGGACATTTCACCAGATATTACCCCGTTGGCGCCCATCAGCTGTAAAAGTTTACCGGAATAAGTGATCCCGATGAGGGAGATCACCAGGGAAATACAAACACCTGTCAGTATCGCCTGGAAAGCAATGTTGCCGGCTTTTTCTGTTTGTTTTTCGCCTATCCTGCGCGATATCAGTGCCGTGGTTGCCATGCTGAGCCCGAAACCAAGCGCATATACGAGCGTGAGCATTGACTCTGTGATGCCTACAGTTGCCACGGCATCGGCACCCAGGCGGCTGACAAAAAGGATATCCACTACGGCGAATACCGATTCCATCACCATTTCCAGCACCATAGGAATGGCCAGGAGCATCAGGGCTTTACCCAGCCTGATCTCAGTAAAATCGGTCTTTTCATTTTTAAGGGATTCACGGATTTCTGAAAAAAGGTGCTTGATTTTATGAATTATTGAAAAGAAAATATTTAATAATATGCTGAATATGTGTAAGTTACGTTTCATGTCGTTTTCGTTTTTGATGGAACCGGGAGCGTTGGTTGAGGTTGACGGTTTTCGTCTGAGGGTTCTTTTCTACCTGCACAATTGACCATGGCAGGGTGTTAAAATCGGTTGTTTTCATTTTTTTGATTTTTTAATGATTATACAAAATGCCTCAAGCCCGCGGCGACTGCCGCAGGTAAGTTTTCACTTGTTTAATTGGGATTGCGGATCAGTCTCCGATTGGAGCTAAGGCTGTGGATTAAAGGTGATGACGACCAAAATTTTCATAGTGCTGTCCGCTTTGACGTTACAAAAATAGTAAGGATATATTGAATTTGGGTTGATGGGATGTTAAGGAGATTAAGGAAACCTTTTTGGATAGAAGCTCACCCCCTCTCTGGAGGAGAGAGGGCCGGGGGGTGAGGTCTTCAGGGTAATTACCTTTTATCTCTTGAAAAGCTCCTTTTATCCCGGGAGAAGTTTCGTTTTTCACGCCGGTCCGGCTGCCTTTCCTGGTCAGGGGCTTCGGTAACGCGCACGGGAATCCCGCGGAAACGGGTCTTATTGAGCGATTTGATCAGGCCGGTGACAAAATTGGCATCCACTTCAAAAATGACATAGTCCCTGAAGAGATCGATCTTGCCGACAGGTACCATTTTTCCCCGGGTATTGGCGTTGATCAGTTCGATGAGATTACTCGGGTACAGTCCGTCGGCTTTTCCCTGGTCGATCATCAGCCTTACAAAACCGGCAGTAGGCCTGCGGTCGGGAACATCAACATCCCTGGTCCAGGAAGGCGTCTTCTGCTTTTCTTCGACCACGTTCAGATCGGTTGAATTCTTGTAATAATCGAGGAAACGGTTGAATTCGAGGGCCACGAATCGGCGGATGATATCTTCTTTATCAAGCCATTCCAGCTTACGGAAGATGCCCGGAAGATAGGTATCGATACCTGAATGGTCAATTTCCACCTTTTCCATTTTATCGATGAGGTGAAAGAGTTGTTTTTCACACACTTCCCTGCCATCGGGGATCTTTCCGGCGACAAAAGATTTGTTGATCTTCTTTTCGATCTGTTTGATCAGATGTCTTTCTTTCAGGTGAAGGATGACCACTGAGGTGCCCAGTTTACCTGCCCTGCCCGTACGTCCGCTGCGATGGGTATACACGTCGAGTTCATCCGGCAGGTTGAAGTTGATCACATGGGTCAGGTCGTCTACATCCAGTCCACGGGCCGCTACATCGGTTGCCACCAGCAGCCTGAAGTGGCGGATACGGAATTTCTGCATCACAAAGTCGCGCTGGGCCTGTGAAAGATCTCCGTGAAGTGCTTCGGCATTGTAACCGTCCTGTATCAGCTTATCGGCAATTTCCTGGGTTTCTTTACGGGTCCGGCAGAAGATGATGCCGTATATATTGGGGTTAAAATCGACGATGCGTTTTAGGACCAGGTAGCGGTCCTTGGCGTGGACCAGGTAATACACGTGTTTGATGTTCTCGGCACCGGCATTTTTTACGCCAATGGTAATTTCCACCGGTTTATGCATGTACTGCCTGGAAATGTTGGCTACCTCCTTCGGCATGGTGGCAGAAAAGAGAAGCACATGGCGGTTTTCAGGCACCTGGGCAAAGATCTCCTCAATACTTTCCGAGAAGCCCATGGTAAGCATCTCATCCGCTTCATCGAGTACCACGGTATTAATTTGGTTCATCCGTATCACTTTACGGTTTATCAGGTCTACCAGCCGTCCGGGTGTAGCCACCACAATATGGATGCCTTTTTTCAGTGATCTGATCTGTAATTCTATGCTGCTTCCCCCGTAGACAGGGAGGATCTTCACTTCGGGGACGTATTTGGCATAATCTACCAGGTCGCCAGCTATCTGAACGCAGAGTTCACGGGTAGGGCATAAGATAAGGATCTGGGGGAAGAGTTTTATAAGGTCAAGGCGATGGATGAGCGGGAAGCCGTAGGCGGCCGTTTTACCGGTCCCCGTCTGAGCCAGGGCTACCAGGTCGGTATCCTGCTGCATCAGCACCGGGATCACCTCCTCCTGTACCGGCATAGGAAATTCAAAACCAAGATCATTGAGTGCGCGCAGGAAAGGCTGGGTAAGGCCCAGTTCGGCAAATGTTTTCATTAACTTAAATATTTAGAAACTGTTTTGATTTTATTTTTCAATTCTGTTAAGCATAAGCCGAATCATAGCCAACTGAATCATCGTTTCACTTGTATCTGTCAGATATTCATAGTCTTTACTAAGTCGTCGATAGCTTTCAAACCAGGCAAAGGTTCGTTCCACCACCCAACGTTTGGGCAAGACTATAAACGATTTCTGTGTATCACTTCTCAATACGATTTCAATTACCCAACCATAAGCTTGTTTTACTTTTTCTATCAATTCACCTCGATAACCGCCATTAGCAAATATTTTAACCATTCGATCAAAGCGCCCCTTCAGCCTGTCTATAATATCTAATGCTGATTTACTATCATGGATATTGGCAGCATGAACTACTACCACTAATAAAAGACCCAATGTATCTGTAATAATATGCTGTTTCCTTCCTTTCACTTTCTTTCCTCCATCTACTCCCCGACAAAGACCACCCGAACGAGATGTCTTTACAGACCGACTATCAATACAGGCAGCACTTGGAGATTCTTTGTGTCCAGCCATTTTACGTACCATATTTCTAAGCAGTTCATGAATTTCCTCAATAATGCCGTTGTTTTTCCACTGTCTGTAATAATAATAGACTGTGTTCCATGGTGCAAAGTGCATTGGTAACATACGCCATTGACAACCTGTTTTTAACAAGTAGAAGATGGCATTAAATATTTCTTTTAAGTCATGTTTTCGTTTCCGATTATCGTTTAAAATATTTTCGATAACTTTCCACTGATTTTCGGTTAGATTGGTTGGATAGCTTTGCATCGTTTTATGAATTATTTGGTTGATAATCATAAAGTTACAAATATTTATTCAGCCATCTAACTGATTATCATATAGTTATAAACAAAGTTATGCACATAATCTTTTGTTTTTTACAAATCAAAACAGTTTCTTATTTTCATAAAGAAAAAACCTTGAGGTAAAGTGATGAAATTCAATTTAAAAGGTTTTCCCGATGGATGAGTTATGTGGTTTTTTTATGAGCAAAACAATGAAACACAATAAGGGCAGAAAAATAATTATTAAAAATTTCCACACATCATCGGATATTTTTATTGTTTTGTTATTAATATATGATTGGGTTAGGCACCCAAAATAAATACCTCCTCCGAAGCATTGTACTCTACCATTTGTCAATGAAAAAACTACAAACTAAATACGAAGAAGGCCTTGCAAAGATACTAACATTTTTGATTTCAAATAAAAGCTTTTAGGACAATGCTTTTATAAACATCCCGAATAAGGTAAGAAGTAAGTCTTTTTTGTCAAAAGGCTTATTGTATTATACTTACTTTCAGTTAATCCTAGTCTAATTGTTAATAATCTTTAAAATCAACAAAAATGAAGCTTAATAAAAGTCAAATAATTATTAAAGATGAGAAAATATGTAAAAACAATATATTATTTATTGTTTTAATGTTAATATTCTGCATACAAACTCAATCATCTTTCAGCCAATCACAAAATGATGACATATATAACATTAAGGGATTGTATTGTAATGCACCTGTCATGAATGGGCAAGTGCTTAGTTTTGCAGCAATTGGTGGTAATTCTTGGATATGGACCGGTCCAAATAATTTCTACTCGACAGATCAACACTTTTTATTTTATAACATTGACTCATCATATAATGGCACCTATACACTAGAATTATATGATAATGAAACAGATTCAACGTATGTCTTTGACACAGTCATTAGTGTGATATATGTATATAATCCATCATCTGGCATTAGTCTGGATAATAATTATTACTGTTCAAACCAGAATATTAACGCCGAAATTGATCCAATAGTTGGTGGAGTTACATATACTTGGGCAACATCTTTACCGGCGGCAATAATAACTAACCAAGGTAGTCCCAGTGTAAGTATTAATGCCGGGCCTGTTCCATTTTCTGCAGGACAATACTTGATAATCGTGAAAATATTTGATGTACTGGGTAATTTTTTAGAAGAACATTCTATACTAGTATATGTTATTGAATGTTGTACAGATAGTAAAGATGTAAGTTTATTATATAATGAAAACACCTCATCAAATCCAGTTTTTGCTGCAACCACTGTAATTAAAGGTTCTTTAATTGTTGACAATCAATTTCAATTACCAAATAATGTAAAAATCATCATTATCCTCCCGGGGGGGACTATCAGTGTTGAACCATTTAAGACCTTTACAATTAATAATAGTTTTACAACTTTAATTAAAGGTTGTGATTCTCTTTGGGAGGCAATTAAATTATGGAATTTTTCAAAGATAAATTTGACAAATTGTTTGATTCAAGATGGTACTTTTGCCATTGAAACTGAAAATCTGGGCAACCCCAACAATTCACCAATAATCTATCTTGACCATAATACGTTTACTGAAAATTTGTGTGCAATGAATATTCGATCTACAACTTCACTTCATACTATAAAAAACAACATTTTCACAACGGATCCAAATCTTGATCTCTTACCACAAACAAATCCATTAGTCTGGAGTTTTTGGAACAAAGCTTTAACCGGTATATATATGAATCGCTGCAGTTATACATTTATTAATGGCACACATAACATCTTTTCAAATTTGGTCCGTGGAATTGATGCCGCTGCTTCTTATTTGACGATAGAACCTGACGCAACAGTATTCGATAATATTCATACCTGTAATGTTCCAGTGGGGTTCTCTCAACCCTTGAGTGCAGGACTTTATTGTACAGGAATGGGATGGGGTAGTTATGAAAAATTTGCTAATACTTCTTGGTCATCAGCTGATTTTAATAATTGTGATATTGGCTTTTACGTTCATAGTACACATGGCATGATTTATGATAATTTCATGACAAATATGAATACTGGTGTATATTGTGAATTAAATTCAAACCAGATTCTTACAGCAACTGGTAATCATATTTGGTGTAGCAATTATGGTTTCTATCTGCGGGATAACTTGACCGTGAGTAGTTTTGATATTTCAGGTAATATGATATACCTTGATCACCCTCTTAGTCATACGAATAAAGGTGCTTGCATTGGAGTTTATGAAGGAATAAACTCTCCAAATACAAATTATCTGATTCATGATAATGAGCTCGACCTTAATTACGGAGGCTTCGGAATTGAGCTAATCTGTGCAAATAACCTGAAAATATATGAAAACACAATTGAACTTCAGGATGCCTCGATAAGCCCTGTTAACAATGCTGGTATTAGTCTTTCCGGAAGCTCAGAGAACAGGATTTATTGTAATCGTATTACCGGTGCAAATCCTGCCTTTGGAAATGCAGACAACACTCCCTTTGGTATGAGATTCACTGCTTCTATGAATAATGGTATATATTTTAATAATATGGATTTCATGTATACTGGTACTGGCTTTGAAGGAAATTGCCCTGGAACCGGTTTTATAGAAAACCAATTTAGAGTTCATAATATTGGTTTATGGTATGATTATTCAACCATAACAGGCCCTCAATATATGGCGGCTAATAAATGGATTAACACTTGTTTGACCTGGAAAGCCTTTCACTCTGAAGTAAACTATTTTCCAAATTTATATACCATAGGAACTCAATGCAATTCTTGTGATCCTCGTCCATTTATTTGGCCTCCGTATTGGTTTTATCAAATTAATTCTCCCACCCCGGTTACAAATTCTCCATGTTCAGAGTCCGGATCCCATTACATGATGACTCAAAGCCCTTCATTCAATATTTTAGATTCTGCCATTGCGATTCAATCCTTGAGCTTTAACATGTATCAGAATGCCTTACGATGGATGGCCTCCAGATATTTAATGAAAAAAACACAGGATAATATAGTAATAACAACGAATAATATTTTAATGACAGATTTTCTTGATTCTGTGCAGAATATGTCAGCCGGACAATTTGGAAATTTTGACAATAATAAAACCGGTTTATTCACTATTAATCCTGTTAGTCAACAACTTATAAGCAGTATGACAATGAATGTTGAACTTGTCTGGAGAGAAATTTCTAAACTGCTTGTCCCCTTCGGTCAAGTTAAATATCGTTACCTTTGAGGTATGACAAATGTAGAAAACTATCCTAAGGATTTTCAAGAATTTCTTTCACAGTTCAAAAGTGAGGAAGATT
>JAPLDE010000151.1 GCA_026391855.1 Bacteroidota bacterium
ACGGCATAGGGAAGGCTTATCGTTTTCTTTGGACAACAGCGGTTTTGTGCCTGACGGCACCCGGGATAGTTTACCAGGATCGTTGATTGATGGGATTCTATGCAGAAAACTTAATAAGGGTATTCTGCCTGAAAATTATTTATATTGTGCACTATGTGCCTACTGTGGTGAAGAAAACTAACCACAATAGACACATAGATCACAATAGATATTTGAAGCGATTGATATTGTTTTACGAGGGTTGTATTTCGTTAAAAAACAGGCATGGGAATGTTCTTGTACCTAAGGATATTGGAGGGAATGATCGTTTTGATCACTTTACCGGAGGACAGATCGATCCAGACTTCGATGAGGGGTGTTGTGGAGCGGGTATGCAGCAATATCGCTTCCCGGGATAATGCCCTGCCGGTGTTCAGGTTTGCCCTGGTGAATATCACTTTTACCCTGCTCCGATCAAATGAACGGTCGAAGAAATTACAGTTTTCATCCTTAGGAATATTCATGGGAATTTCAGAAACCTGATACATGGCAGCCGGCAGAATATAGTTCAGCGATCTGAAATCCTTTTGCTGCGCTGCGGCCTTCATGATGCTGTCAACACGGTGGTCCTGACAGGCCAACCGCATAATGTTGTTTATCTGTATAGTATCGTTTTTCAGGATGGAGAGGCAAACAGCACGTTCATTAAAGGTGGCGTAAAGTGCGTCAACGGACAGTGACCTGATGCCGGCGGCGATAAGGACAGACAGGGTTAGAGAAAGCAGGTAGAAAACAACCCGGCCGGTATGCCTTTGAAAGCTGTTCAACGGTATTTTAAACAGCCGGAAAAAGAAGGAAAAGCGGAATGGCAGGAACATGAATGTCCTGTTCCTGTAATCGGAATAGGATTGACCGAACTTGTTTTCACATTCCCGTTCTTCTGTTTTTGCCAGGAAATAGTATACAAATAACAGGGTGATAAAAGTCAGCAGAACGAGATAGCGCGGCCAGATCAGCAGCATACCGAAACTGCTCAGTGCAAAACCGGTATATTGAGGATGGCGGATAAAGGCATAGAGCCCCCCAGTGACGACGCCCTTTTTGAACAACTTCTTATAATAGACCTGGGCGGCACAACTGAAAAACACCAGCAGACCAAAACCAAAAAATATACCGCCAATCATGCCCATATTATTGATGAGGGGTGATTTTGTATCTTCAACGATGTGGGGCAGAAAGAACTGGGTGGCCCATGACAGTATGGGAAATCTGCCCAGCGATTCCAGGTCGGGACCGTAAACTGAATAAAAATAGATGGCAAAGGGACTTGCCATGTAGAAAAACTCGAAAGCAATGAGCAGATAAAAAATTGTAACCGCCCAGGAGGTTCTTTTTGCTGCTTTACCAGATGTTGTGTTCATGTTCATGCGAAATTATGATTAACTAAACGTTTGGTTAGTTATCAGGTTAAAAAAATTATTTGATTATGTGGGTATTCAGATGGGTCTTTTCGAAAACATCCAGAAAAACATTCAATGCGGTGGTTTCGCTGCAGTTAAAATACCGGCACCACTTTTCCCTGTATACCACAAAAGAAATGAGCGGTAAAAAGCCGGTAAAGAACTCATGCATTGAAAAAGCCTCCCTCACTTTCTTATCCTTAATTTCACTGTTCCCGATTTCCTGGTACATGATGGTCTTCGCACAAAAGAACAGCGTATCATCCTTATTATCCTTTAATGATTCCATCAATATAACTGCCAGAATCTTCTTTTTGGTTTCCAGGAAAAGGATCTCATTTTTTATCTTTGATCTGATGCTGCCCTCAGCCTTTTGTTTGTCAGCCTGAAGTTGCTGATGGGCATCCACTTCCTCCATAATGTTATGGAACAGTGAAACGATGATGTCCTGCTTATCCTTAAAATGATAATAGATGGTCGCTTTGTTCACCCCGGCCAGCAAGGCAATTTCATTGACACCGGCACCGTCGTATCCTTTCTCGGAAAACAGCTTTTCAGCTATCTGCAGTATCCTGTTACGGGTAACATCACCATCTTTTCTGGGCATAAAATCACATTTAACCAACCGTTCGGTTGACAAAGATAATTAAAATTTCTACCTCAAAAATTTATCCTCAGAATTTTCCGTAAAAATTCGAAATATCAAAATACACTTCTATCTCCTTTCCTTCTGTAGTCCTGATCGAAATGATATCATACGGTTTCTTCTTATGGACCGATAAGGTTTGCTTCCCGGTGGTGTAACCCGGGTAATGATTTCTCAACCATTCATATTCTGCGGCTACACCGGTGGTTTCATCCTTTTCTTTGAGAACAACCGGGTTTTCAAATGATGAACCCTCCCTGCCCCGGCTTTCAGTATTGATACCGGAAGATTGGTTTGCCGTCATTTTCTTTGATGTCGTACAGGAAGAGAAAACGAAAAAAATGATCAAAATAAATCCGATTTGCTTCATCTGTTTTGAATTTTAATGCTAATTTTCAGAGAGCCTATGTTCCCGATAGGAGAAAAGATAATACAATGGCAAGGATTTCAGCCCTTTATTCTTTTTCTGTCAGTTTTATACTTATTGCCGGTAACATGATAATGGTTCCCTCAGGTCCCCTGGCTTTTATGTCTTCAATATAAACCTTTTCGCCTGCTTTCCGGCCTTTTACTATCAGCCAGCCCAAACGGCCTGAGTTTTATATTGTCGTTGAGTAATTCCATATCCCAAAAACTGAGGAACCCGCTTATTTTATAGCTTTAATAACATATCCCGTATCCAGTTTATACCCGACATTTCCGAACCCTGCTTTTAATAACGCTGATTCGACAGTTTCTATTGAGTATTTGAAGAAATTCTGCGAGAACTTCATTTTACTAAGGTCTTCCGCAGATGTCATAAAAATATAAAACCCACCTCCTTCATCCAGCATTGAATATATTTTTTCAAATACTTTGTTCAGATCACTCCAGAAATAAATAACATTCACACAAAATATCTTGTCAAATCTTTCATTATCCCTCTCAGCCGACTCTATATCTCCGTATTTCAGCTTAACAATCCCTTTTCTTTTGAATTTTTTATTCCTTTTTGTCGCTTTACTGTACATCAATTCAGAGAAGTCAATACCGCCGATAGTGCACTCCACCGGTCCACGGGCGATCATACGGATGCCTTGTCCCGGTCCATAGCCGATCTCGAAAATTCTGTCACCCTTTTTTAGGGCTAATTCGGTTATCATTTTTTCATAATCCTTTTTATTGTTGATATCCAGCATTATTGAAACGACTCTTCCAAAGAGTCCTGATGGTTTTCTGCATTGCTCTCCGAGTTCCTTGTACATATTGCTAAGTTTTAAATTATTGTTTTCAGACATCAGCTGAAAAACAAAGCAAATATAACAAATTTTTTACAATATATCTGACCTTCGGCCGCTAGTCAATAATATTCATCTTTTTCATCAGAAATGAGGCGTTGAGGCGCTGGCTGATGCCGGGTTTGAGTTGGTAGTCGAAGACAAGCTGGTCGTTGGTAAGTTCGACTTCAAAGCAATAGTTTGTCACCACTTCAGGGTATTTCTGATGCAATTCTCCAATGGCCAGGTCATGGGTGGCTATTACGACCACCGAACCCTGGCGGATCATTTTTTCCAGCAGACCCATGGAGCCTATATGTTTGTCTCTGGTGTTTGTACCCCTGAGGATCTCATCGAGGATCACCAGGGTGGGGTTTTTCCCGGCATGGTTGAGAATCTCTTTTAGCCGGAGGAGTTCGGCATAAAAATAGGATTCATTGTTTGCCAGGGAGTCCTGTATTTTCACGGCCGACATGATATCGCAAGGTGTAAAGGTCATTTCCCGGGCACAGACTGGCGCCCCGTTCATGGCCAGGATCAGGTTAACCGACAATGTCCGCAGGAAGGTGCTTTTACCGGCCATATT
Source organism: Bacteroidota bacterium (assembly GCA_026391855.1). Lineage (GTDB taxonomy): Bacteria > Bacteroidota > Bacteroidia > Bacteroidales > CAIXZF01 > JAKLIX01. The sequence goes on from JAPLDE010000151.1 coordinate 3,928, forward strand.
GGCTCCGGTGATGATGATAACGGATGGATTCCCGAAAAAAGACAAATCGTTGCAAACCCTGACCTGTGGAGGAAGTAGAGGGTGCCCCATTGCAGAGGCCCGGAAAGTGAATTCTCCCATACTGACCCGGGGATAAGAAACACAATCATGGTTATTCGCGGCAAATACGGCCAGACTGATCAGGGAGTCGATCTCAGCCATAGCTATGAACCATAAAAACACCGCATTCTTATGTTTTTCCTTCCAAGCATCCAGTCGGCAGAAGAGCTGAACATCATAAATAAGCAGTGCATTCAGTATAAATGAAACCAGCAGGTTCAAGCGTAAATCGAAGCGGTTCAGGAGTCTGAACAATATCTTCAGTGATTTTCCGGCCTGAAGATGATGAGAAAAAAATTGCCTTTTTAATGCCACCAGATAAGGAGCATTGAACTTTTCGTTTTCGATGAGCCGGATGAGGTTGGTATATTTCTCAAATGTTTTTGAAGTATGTCCCAAGCCAGCGTGCGCCCGGCTGATCTTTTTGTGGTTGAGATAAATAATGAGCAAACTGAGGGATAGCGGTACCGCCAGCGACCGGAACGAAAAAAGACCTGCAATCATCAGGATGATCCAGGCAGTATTCACTAATGGTATCAGGATGATCAACGTTCGTAATAATGCTATCTTACCAGCAGGCATCCCGAGCCATCGTTTCAGTTGGTCCAGTTCTTCCCCGCTTTCGGTGATGGGCATACCCGTGGCCCTGAAACTGAGCATGAATTCGTGTTTTGATGAAAGCTCTTTAACTGCCTCCTGCCTTTCAACGATTATTTCACTGTTTTTGGGAGGACTGCACAGGTCTTGCGCGAGCCTTGCTTTTCCGTTCCATGTTGAACAACGGTTCAGGTACTGATACAGGGAACCTGTACCGAAAAGATCAACGTCGGCTGCCAGGAACGGGTTTAGATGGATGAACCTGTCACCGGTTTCCTTATCCTGGTACTGGTGATCCAGGAACTTCAGCTCATCCCGGCAGATCTGCCACTTATTGGCAAGGAATTTTTCCCTGTGGCTGTACCGAAGGTCGAGTTCCACGACCCGGAGGAAAGCGAGCAGGAGGATCAGCGAGGGGACAAGGCAGGAGTAATCGTAGTTGTAACGCAGGAACAACACAAGGAGGGTGATAAAGCCAAGGAATGTGAAAAGGCGTCCGGCATACAGCCATGACAGTTTCTTCTTAATTATTTTAAGTTCAGATTCCAGAAGGAGGATGTTGCTTTGATAGTGATCTTTCATCAATAGGTGCAATTATTCTACAAATATAACGGAATACGGGAATACGCGCACCGTTCAGCCTTTCATCACATGAACGCATCATACCATTTGTTTTATCGGGGAGAAGGTGTATTTTAGCTGAAAAAATATCACTATGTCAGAAACTACCGAACAAGAAATCAAAGGGCTTCCGGAAAATGCCTATACTGAACTAAAACCGGGTGAAGAGTATGTACCGGTGATGTCGCCGCTGTTATCGCCTCCCGAGGTGAATCTGCGGTCGGTTTCGCTGGGTTTGCTGATGGCGGTCATTTTTTCGGCTGCAGCAGCCTACCTGGGGCTTAAGATCGGCCAGGTGTTTGAGGCCGCGATTCCCATTGCCATTATTGCCGTGGGACTTTCCTCCATTGCCCGGAGGAAGAATGCGCTTGGAGAGAATGTTATTATCCAGTCGATAGGTGCCAGCTCGGGTGTTATCGTTGCCGGAGCTATCTTTACGCTTCCGGCTTTGTATATTCTGAAGCTGGATGTCCAGTTTTACCAGGTGTTTCTATCATCCCTGCTGGGAGGATTCCTGGGTATCCTTTTCCTAATCCCGTTCAGAAAGTATTTTGTTGCAGAGATGCACGGAAAATTTCCTTTTCCTGAGGCCACTGCCACCACGGAGGTTCTCATTTCGGGTGAGAAGGGCGGAAGCCAGGCCCGTTTGTTGCTGATCAGCGGGTTGATCGGGGGTATTTATGACTTTATCATTGCCACTTTTGGGTGGTGGAGCGAGGTGTTCACCTCCCGGGTTATCCCGATAGGCGCCATGATCGCGGACAAGACCAAGATCGTTTTCAAGATGAACGTAGGCGCTGCCATTGTAGGGTTGGGCTATATTGTAGGGCTGCGTTATGCTGCCATCATCTGCGCCGGTTCTTTTGTTTCGTGGTATGTGCTGATCCCTGTGGTGAGTCATTTTGCCGACGGGCAGACGATCCCAATCGGGGCGAATATCACCAAGCTGCTGAAAGACATGTCGGCTGAGGAGATCTTCCGCGGTTATATCAGACAGATCGGTATCGGAGGTATTGCCATGGCAGGGATCATCGGGATCATCCGTTCATCAAAGATCATACGTACTGCTTTCTCCCTGGCTGTAAAGGAAATAACGGGTAAGCATGCCGTTGACAAGCAGGAACTCCGCACCCGCCGCGACCTCCCGATGGGGGTCATTGCTTCGGGCATCCTGATCACGGCTCTGATGGTGTTCATATTCTTCCAGTTCGGACTGGTACACAATCTTTTCCAGGCGCTGATCGGCCTGCTGATCGTGATGATCATCTCCTTTCTTTTCACCACGGTGGCGGCCAATGCCATCGCCATAGTGGGGACCAACCCGGTATCGGGAATGACCCTGATGACGCTGATCCTTACCTCGCTGGTGATGGTTTCTGTAGGTCTTTCCGGCACCACCGGCATGGTAGCTGCGCTGGTGATAGGCGGAGTGGTTTGTACCGCCCTTTCGATGGCGGGAGGTTTTATCACCGACCTGAAGATAGGCTACTGGTTAGGATCGTCACCTTACAAACAGCAGTCGTGGAAGTTCCTCGGCACGCTGGTTAGTTCGGTGACTGTGGGCGGTGTGATCATCATTCTGAATAAAACCTACGGTTTTGTAGGAGAACATGCTTTGGTGGCGCCACAGGCCAATGCCATGGCTGCCGTCATTGGTCCGATGATGTCGGGAATGCCCGCCCCCTGGCTGTTATATGCCGCCGGTTGCTTTTTATCGCTGATCCTGACCATGATCGGTATCCCTGCACTGGCTTTTGCCCTTGGCATGTTCATCCCGCTGGAACTGAACACGCCGTTGCTGATAGGAGGAATCATTGCCTGGTATGTGTCGACCCGCACCAAAGACGAGAAACTGAACAATGCCCGCCGTGAAAGAGGGACCCTGATCGCCTCAGGCTTTATCGCCGGCGGCGCCCTGATGGGTGTGGTTAGCGCCATGCTCAGATTCGGCAATATCAATTTCGTGAAACAGGAATGGTTTGAGTCGCACGGTGCCGAGGCCCTGGCCCTGGTCATGTTTATTGTGCTGTGTATTTACTTCGTCAGAGATTCGCTTCGGGCAAAGAAAGAAGACTAATAAACGGACCTATCAACATATTGTCAAATAACCTAAAATCTATCATCAAACTAAATAAGACCTTTCAAAATGAGCGTATTAGATAAATTTCTACATTACATCAGCATTGATACCCAATCCGATGAAAATTCGACCACTGTTCCTAGCACTGCCAGGCAGTTTGATTTGCTGAAAGTGCTTCAGGCCGAGTTAACCGGGCTGGGACTTAGTGATATAAGCCTGGATGACAAGGGTTACCTGATGGCAACACTGCCGTCAAACACCACTAAAAATGTTCCCGTTATCGGCTTTATTGCTCATGTGGATACCAGTCCCGACATGAGCGGGGCTCAGATAAAACCGCAGATCATTCCTCAATATGACGGCAACGACATCGTCATCAATGCCGAAAAGAACCTGGTGCTGAGTATTGCCGATTTCCCGGAGTTGTTGCCTTATAAAGGGCAGACCCTGATCACCACGGACGGTAATACCCTACTGGGTGCCGATGACAAGGCCGGTGTGGCCGAAATCATTACAGCGGTGGAATATCTGGTGAATAACCCGCAGGTAGAGCATGGAACTATAAAAATCGGCTTTACCCCTGATGAAGAGATCGGCCGGGGTGTGGATCATTTCGATGTGGCAAAATTCGGGGCTGATTTTGCTTACACCATGGACGGAGGCGGTGTCGGGGAACTGGAGTATGAGAATTTCAATGCGGCCCATGCCAAGGTGATTATTCAGGGAAGGAACATCCATCCTGGTTATGCCAAGGACAAGATGATCAACTCAATATTGATCGCCATGGAATTCAACGCTTTGCTACCCGTTAACGAAAGGCCTGAGTTTACCGCCAATTATGAAGGATTCTATCATGTGATAAAGATGGAGGGGACAGTTGAAAATGCGACGATACAGTATATTATCCGGGATCATGACCGGGTCAAGTTTGAGAAGAAGAAGGTTGTCATCCAGGAAGCCGTTGACTTTATGAACAGGCGTTACGGGGCCAATACTTTCACCCTGGAACTCCGCGATCAGTATTATAATATGAAAGAGAAAGTTGAGCCTGTGATCCATGTGGTGGACACGGCCGAGCAGGCCATGAAGGAACTGGGGATTGAGCCAGTGGTAGTGCCTATTCGCGGGGGTACGGATGGTGCCCGTTTGTCGTATATGGGGCTCCCCTGTCCGAACATTTTTGCGGGCGGGCATAATTTTCACGGTAAATTTGAATTTGTCCCGGCGCCTTCGATGGAGAAAGCCGTGCTGGTTATCCTGAAGATCATCCAATTATATACGAACAAGAGTTAAAAGGCCGGATATGTTATCCTTTTATGAAAAGCTGGCAGCCATCAGCCGGGACAACCGCAGGGCTGCGCTGTGCACCCTGATCTCTACCCAGGGGTCCACTCCCCGTAAGGCCGGGACAAAGATGATCGTGCTGGAGGATGGCAGCCTGGTGGGCACGATAGGTGGCGGGCAGTTCGAGAAAAGGGTAATAGAAGAATCGATGGGGGTTATACAGCAAAACAAGCCTGTCATCTTTCATTTCGACCTGAGGGAGGACCTTGAGATGACGTGTGGAGGGAAGGCCAGTGTTTTCATAGAGCCTGTGCATACCACTCACACCTTGTATATATTCGGAGGGGGACATGTCGGTAAAGCGGTGGCAAAGCTGGCATCAGACTTCGGATTTACCGTTACCATCCTTGATGAAAGGCCGGAGATCGCGGAAGAGCCTCCTGTGCCCTTTTGCCGCTATATCATCGGTGACTTTCAGACGACCCTTGCAAACCTGACCTTTGATGACAGGACCTTTGCTGTGATCACCACATCGAAACACATGACCGATGAGGCTGTGCTGACGGCTTGTTTACGGAAGCCCTTTGCATACCTGGGAATGATCGGCAGCCGGTCGAAGGTGGAAGAATTCCGCAGGAAGCTGACGGAGGCCGGTTTCAGCAATGATGAGCTGAACAGGGTGAACATGCCCATCGGCCTGCCGTTTCGTGCTGAAACACCACAAGAGATTGCCATCAGTATTCTAGCCAAATTAATAGACTTTAAAAACAGCGCTTCTCATGACCGGTCATCCTGATACGATCAGTTTTGTCCTTGATGATGTCATTGTTTCCGTTGATTTTCAGGAAGATGACGGTCTGAAGCCGTCTACTTCCGTATTGAATTACCTCCGGTCACTGGATGGTCACAAAGGAGTGAAGGAAGGATGCGGGGAGGGAGATTGCGGGGCATTGTTCTGGCAGAAATAGGTCCGACCGGGTCGCTCAGGTATAAAGCCGTCAATTCCTGTCTTTTATTTCTTCCGATGATCCATGGGAAACAGCTGATCACCATTGAAAATTTAGCCTATCAGAAGGACGGGGAACTGATCCTTCATCCTGTACAGCAAGCGCTGGCAGACCATTATGGCAGTCAGTGCGGGTATTGCACACCCGGTATGATCATGTCGATGTTTGCCTTGTTTAAAAATGTGGTGGATCCCACCGAAGAAGAGATCAGGACAGCCCTGGCGGGGAACCTGTGCCGTTGCACCGGATACCGGTCCATCTACCAGGCCGCTTTACAAGCCTGCAGCCAGGAGGGTGAAGATCTTTTTAACGAGAAGGAAGATGCTGTTTTACAGCAACTTTATCATATCAGGCAATGGAACAGGGCGATGAACCTGAAAGGCAAAGGCCAGCAATACCTTTTGCCTTTTACCTTAGAAGAGGCGCTTTCTTTCAGGAAAGCCTATCCGGAAGCCATCGTCATTAATGGTGCTACCGATATCGCTATCAGGCAAAACAAGCAATATGAATATTTTCCGTTTCTCCTCGACCTGTCGCAGGTTGATGACCTGAAGATCTTTTATGAAGATCACGGACATTGGTTTATCGGGGCTGGTCTTGCCCTGGAAGAGCTGACCGCTATCAGCAATGACCGTATTCCTTCTCTTTATGACATTCTGAAAGTGTTTGCTTCGAGGCAGATCAGGAATGCAGCCACAGCGGGAGGCAATGTAGCTACGGCATCTCCGATCGGGGATACCCTGCCCTGGCTGATGGCCATGGAAGCCAATGTTCACCTGCACTCGGAATCCGGAAGCAGAGTGGTTCCCATTGAACAATTTATCACCGGTTACCGTTCCACCGGATTGAAGGAGGATGAACTGATCACCTTGTTATCGGTTCCCAAGCCGGAGTCAGGAGTTATTACAGGCTGCTACAAAGTATCGAATCGCCGGGATGTTGACATCTCCAATGTCAGCGGGGTTTTCCGGTTAACCACAGCGGAAGGCACTATCAAAAAGATCCGCATTGTTCTCGGGGGTATGGCCGCTTATCCAAGACGTGCACTGAAGACCGAGTCATTCCTTGAAGGCAGGGAATGGAGCAGGTCGACGGCGGAGGCCGCTATGAAAGTTCTTCGTGAAGAATATCAACCTATTACCGATGCCCGGTCTTCGGCTCTTGCCAGGAGCCTGGCGGCGGGTAACCTGTTATTGAAATTCTGGTCAGAAAACCAACACCCCTGAGCAATGAACCAGCCTCATGAATCTTCCGTCAAGCATGTCACCGGTGAGTCGGTTTTCATCAACGACCTTTATAACAGCAGTGACTGTTTATCGGGCAGGGTTGTTTACAGCCGCCAGGCCCATGCCAGGCTGAAGCGGGTTGATTTCACCGAAGCCCTGGCGTTGAAGGGAGTAAAAGCCATTATCAGTTGCAAGGACATACCCGGTGAAAACCAGATGGGGCCTGTTGTAGCGGATGAACCCTGTCTGGCAGCGGACGAAGTTGAATGTATCGGCCAGGCCATACTGCTGATTGCCGCCGATACTACCGAGACAGCATACCTTGCTGAACAAAAGATCCTGATCGAATACGAGCCCCTTCCTGCCATTTTCGAGATAGAACAGGCCATGGCTGAAGGAAAGATGCTGACCAGCCCAAGGATACTGTCGGCCGGAAACACAGAAGAAGCTTTTTTACAATCGGACCATATTATTGAAGGAGAACTGAGAACAGGTGCTCAGGAGCATTGGTATCTTGAGACTCAGACCTGTTTAAGCATTCCCGGTGAAGGAGGTGAGATGATGGTTCACTCCTCCTCCCAGCATCCTACAGAAACCCAGGTTGTTGTAGCCGAAGTGCTGGGAATTCCCTCCCATCTCGTTACCGTTGAGGTAAGACGAATGGGCGGGGGTTTTGGTGGCAAGGAAACCCAGGCCAATCATGTTGCAGCCTGGGCATCGCTTTTGGCATATCATACAAAGAAAGCCGTCTGTATCCATCTTTTTCGGGATGATGACCAGGCGATCACCGGGAAGAGACACCGTTTCCTGAGTAAATACAAAGCCGGATTCACAAATGAAGGCAAGATACTGGCTTACGAGGTGGAATTAAACGGTGATGGTGGTATGGCGCTGGACCTGAGCGGGGCCATTCTCGACAGGACCGTCTTTCATACAGACAATGCTTATTATATTCCCAACATGGCTGTGAAGGGCATCATGTGGAAGACGAACCATCCCTCCAACACCGCTTTCCGCGGGTTCGGAGGACCGCAGGGAATAGCCGTGATCGAAAGTGTAATTGACAGGATAGCCCGTCACCTTGGGAAAGATGCGGCGGAGATCAGAAAGATCAACCTGTACAGGGGAGATAACAACCTGACCCATTACGGTGAGATAGTAGAGGACAACTATCTTCCGGAAATGGTTGACAGACTGCTTGTTACTTCAGAATATAACCAAAGAAGAACCGAAACCAGGCGTTTCAACCAGACGCATGAATTCTATAAAAAAGGGCTTGCCCTGACCCCTGTGAAATTCGGTATTTCTTTTACCACTTCGTTTTTAAACCAGGCTTCTGCCCTGGTTCATATTTACCAGGACGGGACCATACTGGTGAATCATGGAGGGACAGAGATGGGGCAAGGGTTACACACAAAGATCCTTGGTATTGCTGTAAAAGAGATGGGATTACCGACAAAGATGTTCAGGGTTGCGCCGACCAATACCTCCAGGGTGCCCAACACCTCTGCCACGGCTGCTTCTTCGGGCAGTGATCTGAACGGGATGGCTGTGAAAAAGGCACTTTGCAAGCTCAAGTTACGGATTGCCCGGCAGATCGCGGCAGAGTTGCCGGGAAACACTGCAGGCAGCCCGACAATGCCGGAAGATATTGTTTTTGAAGACGGCAATATTTTCGACAGTCTTCATCCTGACAGGTCATTAACTTATACCAGAGCTGTTCAACTTGCCTACCGGAGGCAGACCTCGCTGAGTGCGACCGGTTATCATGCCACACCGGGTATTTTTTTCGATGCAGCCAGCGGTAAAGGCAAACCCTTCCATTATTATGCCTTTGGTGTGGCGGTTTCGGAGGTTTTACTGGATGTGCTTACCGGGAGGGTCCAATTGTTACGAACGGATATCCTTCATGATGTAGGAGATTCACTGAATGCCGGTATCGATATTGGCCAGATCGAAGGAGGATTTATCCAGGGACTAGGCTGGTGCACCAGCGAATGCATTAAGTGGGACAAAGACGGCCGGTTGCTGCAGCATTCACCCGATACATACAAGGTCCCTACCATACGCGATATTCCCCCGGATTTCAGGGTTGATCTGTACGATGGGAAATCCAACCCGAAAGCGATATACGGAAGCAAGGCCGTAGGAGAGCCTCCATTCATGCTGGCTTTATCCGCCTGGCTGGCAATAAAGGATGCCATGGCTGCTGTAAAAGAAACCGGCCCTGACCCTGTTTTCAATCTCCCGGCCACGGTTGAGACTATTCTGGAGGCATTATCCCGTTGATCATTGAGACTGATTTACCGGTCAGGAGGACAAAGCATGGCATGTCCTAAAAAATATAAAATAATATATTCCATATGTATTATTTAATTCTTGCTATAATAAGCTCCACCTGTATTCTAGTTGTTTTTAAACTGTTTAACCGGTGGGATATTCACACGCTTCAGGCAATAGTGATCAATTACCTGGTGGCTGCCGCTTTCGGGTTTTTGCAGGGATCAGGTGATCTGCGCTTTTCAGATATCCCGGTCAGGCCATGGTTTCCAATTTCCATAATAACCGGCCTTTCCCTGATCACAGGATTCAACCTTTATGCACTTTCCACTCAGAAAGCAGGCGTTGCCATTACAGCTATTGCCGGGAGGGTTTCACTGGTAATACCGGTAGTGCTTGGTTTCCTGATATTTAAAGAACCTGCGGGAATGCTGAAGCTTGCAGGAATAATATTTGCTCTGATCGCCTTATTTCTTTCAACAATAAAGGGGAAGACCGATCTGCCCGACAGGAAATACCTGTTCCTGCCACTCCTGATCTTTTTCGCCAACGGCATCAATGATTCACTGCTGAAGACCGCCCAGTATTTCTATATAAGGGATGATTTTGTGCTGTTCCTGGCCACTTCCTTCCTGGTTTGCCTGATACCAGGGTTATTGATATTGATGTGGTTCAGCCGGCGTAAAAGGACGAAGCTCACATGGAAAACGATTCTTGCTGGGGCCGTTCTTGGCATATTAAACTGGTATTCAACTTTATACGCATTAAAAGGATTGAAATTGTTTGATGCAAGTCTGTTCTTTCCACTCCTGAATATAGGGATTGTTGCGCTGGCCACCATAAGTGGGTATCTTATTTTCAGGGAAAGGCTCAGCAGGGTAAATTTATTAGGAATTTTGATAGCCATTGTTGCGATATTGGTCCTTGGGATGGTATAGAACCCCGGACTTTTTATGCTGATGGCAAGGGAAGTAAACAGAATATCTGCTGAATCTTTCAATTAGCGCATCCTTCCAGCCGGGAATGCGTTGTATCCGCTAACAATTCATTAAAGTAAGACCCATATTTATCAAAGGGCGCCAACGGTTTGACAATACTGCTAAAAAATTCCTGAAAACCAATTATTTACAGCATTTCAGAGGGGTTGACATTTTTAAAAAAAATATGTATATTTAGCAAACATTAAAGCTAAATAAATATTCAAAATAAAATTCAGGGGGGCTTTCTCTGATCCATTTCAGGGCTTTTTCAACAAACTGCTACCATCCCTTCCTCATTACTACCCGCATAACAGTCCTGGGTATTTTCGGTTAAAGCACTGTATATCAGCAAATCATTTAACCACTTAAACCAGGCAAAGATGAAAAAGTTACTTTTTTGTATTTCAGTATGGGTATTCATTTCAGCTACCCTTTATCCAACCGGGATTTATTCACAAAACCCAGCCGAGGTAACAGCCGGAATGGACCGTCATGGTACAGGCGGGATCAGTGTTGTATGGAACAGTGACCATCTTTACAGTATTTTCGACGTCAACGGCACCTTAATTCCTACGGAGATACTGTTTAATAATCAGCCGATTGCAGATGTCCAGGGTTTCTATACGCATAGTGCAGGATTCAGTATCGTATGGACCAGCAACCATGTTTATTCCCTGATAGACATCAATGGAGTATTAACCCCTGCAGAAATAACTTTCGGGGGCAACCCTATACCCAATGTTAAAGGTTGCTATAAGCACAGCAGCGCGTTCACCATCATGTGGACCGATACCAGGGTTTTTAGCGTGATAGACATCAATTATGTATTAACCCCGGCAGAAATATTGTTCAATGGGATTTCGATAGCCGGAACAAAGGGTGTTTTCAAATTCAATGCAGGATGGAGTATTTTGTGGACAAACGAAAGAGTGCTGGGTCTTTTTGACATCAACTATGTAATAACTCCCTCTGAAATCACTGACGGGATTAATTCAATAACCAATACCAAAGGATTATTCAAGCATGATGCGGCATGGAGTATTTTATGGACACCCAACAAAGCCTATAGTTTATTTCAAATTAACAATGTGATCACACCGGCTGAAATACAGGACAACGGTCAACCGATAGGCGGCGTTCAATGTCTCGGCAGTTTTGGTGGCGGATGGAGCATTATGCTGACAACCAACAGGGTATATGGTATTTATGATGTCAATTACGTATTAACCCCTTATGAAATACAGTTTAACGGCAATTCGATCTCTTCATCCAGAGGCATATACAAACATGGTTCAGGATGGACTCTTTTATGGACACCCACCTTTGTTTTAGGACTTTATGAGGTAAACGGGGTCATAACACCGACCGAAATCTTTCACAATGGTGCTTCGATTACCGGGACTGAGGGGATATACCGGCATGGAGGCGGATGGGATATTTTATGGACCCCGGAAAAGGTGTTAAGCATATATGACATTAACGGAGTTCTAACTACAACTGCCATTACTGATAACGGCAATCCAATTACCACTACCCAGGGAATGTATATTCACGGCGGAGGATGGAGCATACTGTGGACACCGGCCAAAGCATATGGAATTTATGATATAAACTCAGTTCTTACTGCCTTTGAGATCACAAACGGGGGTAGCTCCATTGCGAATGTAAAGGCACTTTTCAGGCACCTGGGAGGGTATGATATTATGATGACCCCCGGTAAGCTGTTTGAAGCATATGAAGATAATGGTTCCATGACTACGGTTGAGATTACAAACAACAGCCAGCCGATGACAAGCTATGATCCGGACATGGTTAACTTCACCCAAATAGCTTCGGTGCAAACTGTGGTTGACTATGTTTATTATCCGCCGGACACCATCATTGATTCGTTTCCGGTTTGGGATACAACATGGGTACCCATATGGGATTGGGTAGCCATGATTCAGATAGAGATCATCATTGAGTTTCCTGAAGATCCGCCAGTTACCCTGCTTTGGAATCCTGATTCAACAGCTGCTTACCAGGATGATAACCTGACTGTCTACGCTTGTTGCGGACATATCATGATCATGACCCCTGATACAGCGATAATTATCTGGGGTCCTTTTGTGGATGTTGATATCGCATTACCCGGAGGGATCATTATTCATATTCATGTAGGGGTAGTATGGGTATGGGCTATAGTTGGATGGAACCCTGTACTGGTTTTCAACCATTGGGAATATTATGAAATCATAACTCCTGGGCATACCGACATCAGTTCGAGCAATGGTGTTGGTACAGTAAATGATATCGGAACGACGCCTGTTAACCTGACAGGGCAACCCACAGCGAACATAGAATTCACCTCCTCCTCTCCACCTTATCCTTCATCCTCTACGGGATGGGTGGTGGAGCAGTATTCGATGTCAAATGACTTATACAACTATATGATCCTGGGACCAGAACCGGTGGGAGGGGTATTGGAAGGAGATGCGGTAAAATTATTCGGAAGATATAAGCGTGACTGGGGAGATGCACCACCTCCCTATCCTACCTTGTCCGTTAATAACGGGGCCTGCCATGGCAATGCAAATCCCGGTCTTTTTCTTGGTCAGTTGAAGGATTTTGAAAATGACGGGCAACCTAACCCATCAGCAACGGGGGACAACCTGAACGGGTTGCCGGATGAAGACGGCATCGTATTCAACACCCCGCTGATTCCGGGTCAGGTGGCCACTGTTACCGTGACTGCCGCATTGGGCGGAGGTTTGCTGAATGCCTGGATCGATTTTAATATTGACGGGGATTGGAATGATGCCGGTGAGCAAATTTTCATCAACCAGGTACTGGTTACCGGGCCGAATATTTTGTTGTTTTCCATCCCTTTTAATGCCTCTCAATCAATCAGTTATGCCAGATTCAGGTATGCTGATGTTCCCACGCTTCCAACCGGTTTTGTTTTATCAGGAGAAGTGGAAGACTACCAGGTACAGTTGTGTATCTTACCGGTTGTAAATTGTCCTTCACCCATACAGGTTTGTATCAATGCCAATCCGGTCGTACTGACCGGAGGCACACCTTCGGGAGGTTCTTATGGCGGTCCGGGTGTGAATAACGGCGTGTTTTATCCCGCGATTGCCGGGGTTGGATTATTCAACCTCACCTATACCTATACCGATCCGTTGAGTGGTTGCTACAATTCCTGTATATTCCCGGCTTTTGTTAACCCGCTTCCAACCGTAACCTGTAATAATTCCACCCATTGCCTGTATGATCCTCCTTTTGTTCTGTCCGGAGGATTACCTTCCGGCGGAGTATATTATTATAACGGGAGCCCGGTCAGTGTATTCAGTCCCCAGTCAGCAGGAGCAGGCGTACACCTTGTCACTTATACGTACACCGATGTTAACGGATGTGCCGGATCCTGCATCTTCACCATCACCGTTTTCGCGCCTCCGGTTGTATCCTGTCCGCAGAATGTCATCTTATGCACCAATGGTCCTCCCTATTTACTCGCCGGTGCAACCCCGACGGGCGGAGTATACAAGAGTGGAGGGGTCCCGCTGGTAAGCTTCGATCCTGCTTCTTCCGGACTTGGTAACTATCTCATCAAATATTACTATACCAACCCTCAAACCGGCTGTTCCGACTCCTGTTCCTTCTATATTAATGTATTGCCTCCACCCCAGGTTACCTGCCTCTCAAGCTATAGTGTTTGTCTGAGTGATGCTCCTTTTGTCCTTGGAGGGTGCGTTCCTGCCGGAGGCATCTATACCGAGAACAACGTTGTTGTGGTGGTGTTTGATCCGGCCCAGGAAGGACTGGGTAACCATAGTATTTACTATACTTACGTTGATCCCCTTCCAGGTTGTTCAGATATCACCTCCTTCCTGATCACCGTATACCCGGCCCAGCTGGTCACTTGTACGGGTGACCTTAGTGTAAGCATCACTGATCCTCCCTTTACGCTCAACAGCTGCACTCCTTCCGGCGGGATCTATACGGGTCCCGGTGTGATTGGAAACGTATTTTCTCCGGCTACCGCAGGATCCGGAGATCACACACTGGTGTATTCTTATAGTAATCCGAACAGCGGATGCAGCGGAACAGGCAACTTTATCATTCACGTTTTAAATGTTACCTACGATTTTGGTGATGCTCCTGATCCCTTATTTCCGACCAAACTGGTAAACAACGGGGCCAGGCACTTAATCCAACCCGGTATATACCTGGGAAATTGTGTGGATGCTGAGTCTACCGGTCAACCGAGCGTCCTGGCAAACGGTGATGATATCAACCTGCTGGACGATGAGGACGGAGTGTTCATCAACTGGGGTGGTATAACGGGCAGCCCTGTGAATATCAGGGTGATAGCTTCTGTTTCCGGGTTCCTGGATGCCTGGATGGATTTTAACAATAACGGATCATGGGCCGACGCCGGCGAACAGATCTTTACTTCACAACCCTTAATAGCCGGAGAGAACATCCTGAATTTCGTTGTTCCTGCCTATACCATCAATCAGAATAATTATGTCAGGTACCGTTTTTCACTGGAAGGGGGATTGAGTTATACAGGAGCTTCTCCAAGCGGTGAGGTTGAGGACTATAAATACACCTTGACCATTCCCTCTGACATCAAATGGGAACAACCATACAGTAATAACCTGGATGGAATTCCTGCCTACCGGTCGGGTGTTACCGACAGTCTGGTGGCCGATGACTGGATGTGTTTCGGGGGAGATGTTACCAATATCCACTGGTACGGCAGTTACCGGTTATCCAATGGCAGCGAGATCAGGGGAGACGGGATCAGTTCCTTCCAAATTGAGATTCATACCAACAATCCTGTCAACTGCCTGCCGGAGACGCTGCCCCTCTATACTGATAATCCTTCATTTATCCAGGTAAATGAAACATTTACAGGCTATTACAATAATGAGGAAGGGGCTATTTACGAATACACTTACATTCTTCCTTATCCTTATGAACAAATACCGGGTACCCGTTATTGGATACAGATAATGGCTGTACCGAACAACCTTAACAATCCTGCCAGGTGGAAATGGCAGGAAGCAGCACGCAGTCACCTTCCCGTCCTTTGTACCGCAGCCCGTGAAAAGGTAATAAACGGGTTCACTACCGGATGGAGTTCTCTTAACTGGCCGGATGAAGACTTACATTCTGATATGGCCTTTACAATAGGAGGCGTACCAATCCCATCCCTCATCAACGGTACAGTCAGGTATTTAAATGCTGCAGGGACTCCGATGACCAATACCAAAGTATATCTTAAAGAAGGCCCGGTCAAGGTTGATTCGGCGCTAACCAATGTCAGCGGGTTTTATGAACTGGATAATGTTGCGCCGGGGAATTACAACATGGACGGTAAAACCACCAAGCTATGGGGTGGAGTCAATTCAGGGGATGCTTTGACCGTATTGAAGATTTTTGTTGGGATCACTCCACGACCGCAACCTCCCAGCGAGGACACGCTTATACTATATGCCGCTGATGTAAACGGAGACGGAATTATCAATGCCATTGATGCCTTAATGATCTCCCGGCGTTTTGTCGGTATCATCAATTCCTTCCCTGTTGGTGACTGGCTATTTGCCAAACCAAAACTTACTGTTACACAAGGGAATACCTATCCGGTCAACTTCAGGGCCATCTGTAACGGAGATGTCAATAAATCATACTTACCAGTTGTAAAATTTTCATCAAAAGTTGACATTGTTGAAAATGGACTGATATATACCGATGTAGGGGAAAGCCTGCTCTTACCCTTCTGTGCCACAGAACCTTCCCTGATCGGGGCGATCTCACTGGTAATGTCATATCCGCAGGAATGGGAAATCCTTGAAATCCAAACAGGAAATCACATTAATGACGGGTTAAGCTGGCTGGCTGAAAACGGTATCCTCCGAATCAGCTGGTACAGCCTTACTCCAATGGATGTTGAGGAAGGAGACCAGATGTTCATAATCAGGATGTCTATTAAAGAAAGTCTGAAGACAGGAAAAACGTTTAGCGCCCTTAATGAGAGCGTTTTGAGTAATGAAGACGGACTTGATTATCGTTATACGGTAATTTCAACCCCAAAAATTGTGAAACGGACTGACCTGCATTCCTTCCAGAGTTACTGCATGCCCAATCCTTTCACCGGAAAAACAGAAATCATGTATGTACTGCCGGAAGATGCCTGTATCACACTGACGGTGACCAATTTGCTGGGAGAAGTGATGGTTAAACCGGTGGATAATCTAATGCAGTCTGCCGGTGAATACCAGGTTAATTTTGATTGCAGCACATGTCCACAGGGAGTTTACAGTTATAAGCTTGAAATCAATACCGGGAAAGACATAAAGGTAGATTGCAGGAAGATGATCCTTGTCAGGTAATTCTTTTGCGGATCAGCAGGAATAAAACGGAAAGACCTGTTAAAACCGATATAATCCAGGCAATAGCAACATAATGAGGGTGATACACAAACTCCACGGAGCTTTTGCCTGGATTCACCGGGACCGACAGGAAACATTTCTGATAAATGAGGGGTTTGGTTTCCTGGCCGTTTACCCTGATCTTCCAACCTGGGTAATTGTTCTGTAACAGGCAAAGGGTATCCTGAATTTCAGCATTAACGGAAATCCTCCAATCATCGGGGTTGAAATCAAATATCCGAAACCGGCTGGTATCCTGATTTTTGAGAAAAACAACGGGATGATCCATTACCCGATGAAAAGAAGCGGTATCGTTAAACTGAAGGTCTTCATACTCTTTCAAGGCAAAAGGGTTATACCCGTCGAAATTCACCTGTTCAAAAAAGCAACCCATATTCAGCCACAGGGTTTTGTAGCCTTTGGCAAAATCCGTATTAGCTTTCATCGGATTTAATGACGGCGTTGTGAAACCATGATGAAAACTCCCCGAGAAATGATGAATGTCTGAAGTGCGGAACTCGATGGAATAAACGGTATAAGGGCCGATAATGTTGGCCATCAGCATCAGGTCCAGCACCGTCATGCCAAATAACAGGAAAATGATTTTTATCCGGGGTTTTATTCTAAACCATAATACTATACCTAGAATTGCCAACAACCCAATGATCCAGGCATTTATCACCAAATTTTCCCTGATCAGGGCATTGGGGTTAGTGGTGAAAAAGTTCAGCCTGATCAGGTCAATCATTCCCTTATTGACATTTATCATATTGATAATCAATATAATGATATTAATAAGGAAGAGAAGAGACATAATAACTATTAACCGCCTGATGGTCTTTTTCTCCCCTTTAATAATTCTATCCAATGAAAATCCCGCTGCAATGAGAAGACCCAGTATCACGAACAGCCTGAAAATGCCCGGCATACGGAAGAAGTTCATGAGGGGTATATAATGATAAAGGAAGGGCCGTACAGGAAGGTAGTCACCCATGGAAGCCAGCAGACAGAAGGCAGCCCAGCCAACAAAGAAAAGCTTTAATCGATTATCCTTATAAAACAATGATATGAGAAAGAGAGCCAGGGGGATAAGTCCAATATAAGCACTGGATAAAGAGATATCAGTATCAAATTTTTTAATCTCAGCTACAGTTGCCAGGGGATAGAGAAAAGAGACAGTACATCGGGGTGAGAAAGGGCACACCATGGCCTGCATGATGCTGGTACCGCCACCGCGTGTGATATAGGGAAGGGAAACGATAAAAGAAACCACCTGTGGTAAGGCCAGGAGCAAGGCTATACCAATACCGGAAGCGAGCAACCCGGTAACCTTTAATACAGATGCATGACCTTCTGATTTCCATATATTAACAACAAATAACAACCAAAGGGCTGCCAGCATATAAACCAGGATTACAGTAAAACCCGGGTATCCGCCAGTCAGTAACAACCAGGTGAATACTGAAAATAAAAGGACATCCCGCCAATGTCTGGCCTGGCAGGACCGGATAAAAGAGGCCAGAATGAAGGGCAGCCAAGTCCCTGAGATGATAAAGGGCAGGTGTTGGCCATGTCCGACAAAGAAACCGGAGCATGCATAGGCCAACCCAAGCAAAGCCGATGTCAGAGCGCTCATTTCCAAATTCCTTGCCAGCCACCTGAACCCAAATCCGGCCAGAATGATATGACCCAGAAACTCAATGGATAAGGTATAAAGGTTATATCCGGCCAGATAACCGATGATCCAGGCGGGCAGGTACCAGACTCCGCTCTGGGGATCGGCATGGATGGGATATCCCATATGCTGGTAAGGATTCCATAATGGAAGTATATGATTCTGAAGACATTCACCGATAAAATAACGCCATGGATACGCGGTTGTCACCATATCATATTTCAGCGGATGCAGTCCAAGGGTGATAGGAAGAAAGGCAACTAAAGGGACAATAATGAGCAATGCATTCAGCAACAGCGATTGTTTGTCAGTCTTCATTTGCATTATGTCTATTTTCTTATCTGACCAGGAGTTAAACCTTAAGAAGAAAAAATGTGATCCTTATGACCATCAACTTTGAAAAACAGGTCAAAAGTAGGGAAATTACCGTTCCTGAAGTTTAACAGCCGAATTGATCCTGCATCAAGTATTATATTACTATCTTTGTATGGGGTAATCAACATCATCATGTCAAGGAAAGTACCATTAGTGGTAGTCATCCTTATTTTTCTCTTTACCGGCTCTCAGGCTCAGGCACCATACACCAATATTACCTGTGATGCAGCGATTCAGTTGTGTAATGGACAACCTTACACTTATACGGCCTGGACAGATAACAATTATGCCCAGACAGGACCCTATTACGGATGTCTTGGCAGCCAGCCTGATCCTGCCTGGTTTTATTTTCAGGCAGAGACCGCAGGGAACATCATCATCGGAATGAGTTCCACTCCCTGCCAGGACATCGATTATATTTGCTGGGGACCCTATGATTCATTGGAGGCAGGATGCAACGGAGGACTAACACAAGCGAATGTGATTTCATGCAGTTATTCTTCAATTTGTATAGAAACCTGTACGCTGCCCAGTGTCATCAGCGGGAAATTTTATATACTGCTAATCACCAATTTCTCCAAGCAGGCATGTACCGTTACCTTTTCGCAGACAGGTGGCAGCGGAACCATGAGTTGTATAATGATACCTATTGCCGGTAATAGCGGACCTGTTTGCCAGGGAGAATCCCTGCAGCTCACTGCGAACACTTTCAGCGGGGCTTCTTATCAATGGTCAGGCCCGAACGGATTTACCTCAACTCTTCAGAACCCATTGATTTCCAATGCAATGCCGCCAAATTCGGGAACTTACACCCTGACGGTGACTCTGGGAGGTAACCAGTTAGCCCCTGTGTCCACTACTGCGACCATTAACCCCCTTCCTGTCGCGGAGGTTACACCCAATTCAGGAATTTGCACCGGGGAGCAGGTTTCTATCGGCGGTTTATCAGTAGCCGGCAATACCTATGCCTGGTCATCCAATCCATCCGGTTTTTCTTCAACCAGTTCCGACCCGGTGGT
This sequence comes from Bacteroidota bacterium, assembly GCA_026391855.1. Classification (GTDB taxonomy): domain Bacteria; phylum Bacteroidota; class Bacteroidia; order Bacteroidales; family CAIXZF01; genus JAKLIX01. The sequence continues at coordinate 23,593 of JAPLDE010000151.1, forward strand.
ATCGCCTACCGTATCAACCACTTATACCTTAACTGTCACTTCTTCAGCCGGGTGTTCAGCGTTTGCCAGCACAACTGTTACGGTTCATCCTCTTCCTACAGCCGTAATACTCGCAAGTTCTTCCATTTGTTCCGGGTCCCAGGTCAACCTGGGAGGGACGCCGACTTCAGGTTGTACCTATTCATGGTCATCTGAACCTCCCGGATTCACCTCCACTCAACCGAACCCCGCAGCAGCCCCATTAATCAGCACAATATACACCTTAACTGTCACCAGTTCATATAATTGCACGATAACCTATTCCGTTTCGGTTACTGTTAATCAGAGTCCTGACGCTATTACAGGACCCGATACAGCTATTTGCCAGGGTGTCCAGGTGAGCCTGGGGGCAGCGCCTGTATCAGGGAATACTTATCAATGGACTTCAAACCCAAACGGCTTTACTGCCACTTCCTCACTGATAACTGTTACCCCGCTTGTTACCACCATTTATACTCTTGTGGAAACCCAAACCAGCAGCAACTGCTCCGGGACCCGGACAGTAACCGTAACGGTAAATCCATTGCCTGCAGCCAACGCCGGCAACAGTACTTCCCTTTGTTCAGGAAACACAGCCACATTGGGAGGTACTGCCGTTCCCGGCAATACCTACTCCTGGACCTCGAATCCGCCCGGATTTGTTTCCATCCAATCCAATCCTACTGTTACTCCTTTACAAACGACTTCGTATCAGTTGGTTGAGACAACTATCCATGGATGTACCATGAGCCATTCAGTGACTATAACAGTGAATCCGCTACCGGCTGCCAATACCGGACCGAATACGGCCATTTGCGTGGGAAATGCCCTCACCATCGGGACTGCTGCCGTACCAGGAAACAGTTACTTATGGAGTTCCGATCCGTTAGGATTTACCTCCAATCTTTCCAATCCAATTGTATCTCCCTCAGCAACAACAACTTATTCACTAAAGGAAACCATCCAGGCTACAGGATGTGCCAGAATAAACAGTGTGGTGATCACAGTGAATCCTTTGCCGACCCTGATCATTCTTTCCAATACAACCGTTTGTTCCGGTACTTCTGTTGCTATCGGAGGTCCCGGATCACCCGGAAATACTTACCAATGGACTTCCAATCCTTCAGGTTTCAATTCAAACCAGCCTAATCCAACGGTTACACCTTTGTCTACCATTACTTATATGCTTACGCAGACCATAAGTGCAACAGGTTGCAGTAAGAATGGTTCCGTCACCATTACCGTTAACCTCACACCTTCGGCTTTCACCGGTCCCAATACTACTATTTGTTCAGGGAACCAGGCTTCCCTTGGCGGGTATCCCGTTTCAGGAAGCATATACAGCTGGACTTCCAACCCGCCGGGATTCACTTCGCAAACCTCAAATCCAACCGTACAACCATCGGTAACCACTACTTATACCCTTGTAGAAACCGGAATTTCTTCAGGTTGTACCGCTTCCCATTCAGTGGTTGTTACCGTCAACCCCACTCCGACGGTAACCCTGAACACATTCTCTCCTGTTTGTTCCAGTGCCCCTCCATTCACCTTGACAGGTGGCAGTCCCGCCGGAGGGTTTTTCGGAGGTCAAGGCGTTTCTAATGGCCAGTTCAATCCATCCAGTGTGTCAACAGGAAACCATTTTATTACGTATTTTTATACTAACAGCCTCGGCTGCACAGGAACAGCCGGTCAGAATATCCTGGTTGAAAGTCGGCCCAAGATATTTGGTTTACTTAAATACCTTAATGTCATTCAATCTCCATTAGATAGCAGTAAAGTAAAGCTTTACAATAGCCTAAACCAAGCCATTGACTCTGTAACCAGCACTAATACAGGTGCTTATTCTTTTAACTGCCTCCAAAACGGTTCTTACAAGGTCAGGGCATCCTGCGTGAAACGCTGGGGAGGCGGGAATGCCATCGACGCCCTTCTGGTTGCCAGGTATGCAGTTGGTCTGATCACTTTTACTTCTACCCAGGTGATCGTTGCCGATGTAAACAACAGCGGAAATATCAGCGCTACAGATTCTTATCTTATTCTCAGACGGTGGGCAAAACTGTCAAATTCGTTTGCAGCGGGTGATTGGTATATAACTCACAACGATACCATTACCCTGAATAATTCAAATTTCCAGGCAGACCTGAACGCTCTTTGCACAGGAGATGTTGATGGTTCACATCTTCCTTATGTTACAGTGAAAAACAGCACACTGGTGCAAACTGAATCCTATAAAAAGAGAGTTGTTTTTCATCAACAGCGTATCCAGCTTCCGGTTCAGATGTCCAGGGCAATCGTCACCAATGCTGTTGGCCTTGTCCTTGAAATTCCTGATTTTCTGACTATTGAAAATATTAGGACCAGCCTTGCCGGGGCTGTTACAAATGTCATTCAGGGGCAAATCAGGTTCGGCTGGTACAGTCTTACACCATTAATGCTCAATGAGGATGACACTCTATTATTGATCACCGCTACCCTATCCGGTCAACCAATAAAAAAAGGCAACTATCAATTCCAGGCAAGTACCGAATCGGTTTTTGCTGATTTTGAGGGAGTTCCTCTTAATGCTATCCTGAAAATACCCCGACTGGAAATTTCTTCTGCCCCTGAAGAAAACCAGGACCCTGTTCAGGTAAGTGAGGTTTACCCCCAACCTTTCAAGGGTAATGCCGAAATTTCCCTGAAGGTGAATCAGGAATCCTTCGTCTTGCTCAGTATTGCTGATGTATCCGGGAAAGAGATAGTTGTTCTTCAACAGGGATCTCTTCCGCAAGGGCAATATGTTTTTCAGATCCATGGCAGCCTCTTCAGATCCGGGCTGTATTTTATTGATTGTCATTTTGTTGCTAATGGTACTCCACGCCATATTGTCCGGAAGCTGGTGATTCAATAAGAAATCCTTACTTTGCACCGGATATTATTTTCAAACACTTTTCATTATGTTAAATAAATTATTTATTAGTTTATTGATATTCATATCGTTATATCAATTCACACAAGCTCAGAAGGGGAATAATGATCCTTTTGAGGCAGCGGTGATGAAAAACAGGACCTCAAAAAATGAAGAATACCGCATGGTGCAGGGTTCCCCATTGGAGCCTTCTGATATTCCGGGATTCAAAGGGTTAAAATATTATCCTTACAACGCCAAATACAGGGTAGTGGCCAGGGTCCAGAAGATAAAAAACCCGGTCGTCTTTAAGATGAAGACCACCACCGACCGCCGTCCTGAATACAAGGCCTATGCCGATTTGATTTTCACCATCGATGGCGTTCATTGCAAACTGACCGTATACCAACCTGTTTCTCATCTGAGTGATCCCGGTTTTGAAAAGTACCTGTTCCTTCCCTTTACCGACGAGACGTCCGGGAGAGAAACCTATGGCGGAGGGAGATTTATTGATTTAAGCATTCCTGAAGGGGATACCCTTCTTCTTGATTTCAATACCGCATACAATCCGTTATGTGCTTATAATCACAGGTACTCGTGCCCTGTTCCGCCTGAAGAGAATGATCTGAAAGTTAAGATAGAGGCCGGAGAGAAGCCTTTAAAGGACCTTTCGGCTCATAAATAGGCCAATTTATTCCAACCGGGCACCAATCTATCTGGAAGGAAGTAAGTATTTCACCTTTACGGTTTTAACTTCAAAAGGGTTGAATATCAGTTCCGGTGAAGCCTCACCAAGAGCTTTTCCATTGGGATCACATTCCATCATTTCCCTTCCTTTCGAAAGATCACTAAAGGGCTTGTATTTCAATCGTTTATCAGAAATATTATAAAACCTGTACAATACTTCCTGTTCATTTCCCCGGCCAGGGTTAATTGAAACAAGGGCAATGTTCTCATTTTCATTCAACAGGGGTAAAGGAGATGCTGAAGTGTATTCACCTATAAATGCCTGCAAGGGTTGGGAGATTTCAATACCAAAGCGGTAATCATCTACAGGGTTGAACTTACCATGAGGCATAAGTGCATAATCAAATACAATTTCTCCATCCTGATCGGCTTTATAATTTGTTTCCCAGGAATTATTCATGACCCAGGAGAATAGCAACGGCGAGATTTCAGGGACCTTCATCCAACCAGGGATTTCGTTGTTCAACCACTTTTCCGCAGTCATGCTTCCCATTTCCCACAAGGGGGCATCCTGGGTTGCCAGGGCAATCCCATCCTTCTGTCCTGATACATCCAGCCACCGTTGAACCGTGTAATAGTTCATATTGGAACCCGGCAGTTGATTTTTACCCGGTTCAAGGGTAAACCAGGCCATATCCATTCTTATCTCCGGATTTTCCATTGAAAACGGGAAAGCAAACCTCACATTTTCCTTTTTACGAACAGGTCTTTTAACCACATGATCCGAGATAAAGAGCCTGTTATCCGAGTGGTTCAGGCTTATTTCCCTTACAATACGGTCACATCCCGGGGCTATCGAAGTGATTTCAAGGGTTGCCATGACCGGGCCAAGCTCACTGATTTTAGTGGTTGTTTTTCCCGATTTTTGAGGATCAGCCGCATTCGATCCACTATAGAAAAATGTATTCAATCCAAAGCTATGAGAATTATTCACCCATTCCCTACCCGTTTTTTTATCCATCAGGGAGATGATCTCACCGGATACCGTATCAATACCAACCCGGAGCAACTTATTCTCCATACCTGAGGGAGTGATTCTGAAATCAAACTGTTTCGTTTTTGATGTCGCAGCAAACCGGTATTTCTTCATTCCAACCGGTGGAATACCATTGAGATAATACACGATTTTCCCGTTATTCAGTCTCTGCCCGGGATAGTGATATCCCTGGTCATCCACCAGGTCGGTCATGCCCTCAGGAACTTTTGTATTTAAGAGGTAAACCATCCCGCTTCTTTTCCAACTGTTTGTATTAATGACTGTTATGAAGTTGTTTTTCGATTGGTCCTTATTCAGTTTAAAGGCAATTTTTTCGATAAGAAAATTGGAGATCAGGTATCCGGCTTCAGCAAAACTTTTTTTTATCTGCCATTGATCTTTAACGAACGAAAGATCCGGATCGGAAATGCTGTTCCATGCTCCCCAGGTATGCTCTGAATAAAGCAGAATATTATTCCAGGCATCTTTTATTTCCGTTGAAGGTGTTTCAGCCGGGAAAAGCATTGACCAGGTGGTAGCCGCCTGTATGGTTTTCTCCGCAGAGCGACGGTTCAACCCGGTTTCTGCAGCGGAAGAACCGGCACCGTCTTCCCAGTATGGAGAGAGATCACCCCGGTTAACCGGGAGCTGTGTACCATATTTATTCTCAAAGTTCTTAAATAACCCTGTTGTTGTTGAGATGATCAGTACAGGGCTGATATACCTTTCGTTCCAATCTCTGACATAAGCTGGCAACAAGGAATCCGGATAGCCATTGTCTCCCCCGACCGTGTAACGCAACTGGACCATGTCATAGGGATAGTCCCTGGCTTTGAGCTCAGAAAGGTAATCAAGCACCGGCGACCCGTCTGTTTTTGCCAGGCTGCCCCTGTGAAAGAGGGAATATCCCTTACCACTGACCCAGCACAATACTTTTTCATTGCCTGAAGGTGTTTCCCAGTAAAAAGGTTTATCGCCCCAGTAAAATACATTCCCTACCCTGTCACCCGAATTTGGACCTATAGAGAAATACTTAATATTATTACGGGCCATGGCGTTAATCAGACCCCAGGAATAACCCGGAACATCGGTGATCATCGCGCTTGGAGCCAACATTCCATATTGGTTTTCCAGTTCATTCTTCTTGTCAAAAAGATGGAAAAGCTCCTCATCCCTGCATAAGCCGGTCAGCACCCCTGCATACAAACCCATGATGTCGACATCCCCTTTCTTCACCAGGTCGATGAATTCCTTTCTTTGGGCAGGATTTGCCCGCTGAAGAAAGGCCTCTGCTTCCCACAACATTTCCACATTCCACTTAAAGCGGCTGTTTTCAGGGAATCCGGCTGTCTCCCTGATCAGTTTCAAGGCATTTGCAACGTGACGGGCATGCAGGTTGGCTATTTCTGTCTGGAGGTTTGTGTAGCCGATATCAACATGAGAATGGGGAAGAAGGTATACCTTGAATTCCCTGACAGGGGCAAGGGTAAACGACAGTTTTTGCTGATGACTGATCCCTTTCAGTTCAACCACCCTTGTTTCCTCCTTTGCTGCCGGTTTTACAGGTATCACCAGGTCGTTGGATCCAAAAACAAGCCTGGTATGACAGACCGGGTCACCTTCTAATTCAACGGTCAACTGCTCCGGTTCACCAAAATGGTCGATAGAGAGTTTCAATCTCTGATAAGGCATATTGTTTTTACCGCGGATAATGGCCTCTTCAGGTAGAAGCTTAACCCGCTGATGAATAGAATACCGCATGGTCATATACCAGTCGCGACTTCCTGTTGCATCTCCTTTTACCTTAATTTTCAACGACTTACCAAGAGGTTGTGAATTTTTAGGTATCCTTAGAAAAAAATATCCGAATTGATCCTTTACATGGTCTTCACTGATGAACATAAATTCAAGAGAAATGCCTTCTTTTCCTGGTACTCGCCATCCTTCTTCTTTCATTGAAGGAATTGTCTGAAAGGAGAGGGTTTCAAGATCGTCCAGAAATAAGGTGAAGCGGTGAGAGGCAGTGGATGTTCCTGTTGAAAATCCACCGATCCAGCAAAAAGTAAGTGTATCCTCCAAAGCAGAGGAAGGTATTTCCTCAGTAGCCCATTCGATCTGATCCTTATCATTCAAACACCGGATAAGCAGGGAGGAAGTTGCTTCAGCATGGCAGGAATGATAGGCAAGGATTTCGCCGCTGATATCGCTGGAATAACCAACTAATACGGGATTATGGGGAGGGGCGGAAAAGGCCTCGGGCAATCCCGGCCACAATAATGCCAGAAGAAGGAAAGACCTGAGCAGATGGAATGTCACTCGTTGGTTTTATTGTACTTACTTAGGATCCGCATGAGGATTTCCCTGTTAAAGGGCTTGGAAATGTAATCGTTACAGCCTTTCGACAAAAACTCTTCCTTATCGCCAATCATGGCATAAGCAGTCAGGGCAATAACCGGTGTTTCCTGGTAACCGGTAACTAACCTGAGTTTCTTCAGGACTTCAAGTCCGTCAATCGATTGACGGCCCAGGTTAATATCCAGAAAAATCAGGTCATATTTAACAGATCCGGCCATCTCCAGTGCCGTTGGACCATTAAAAGCAGTTTCAATGGTACACTCGCCAATCAGGTAAAGGCCAAGCAATTCCTGAACAGCTTCGTCATCGTCAATGAGAAGGATCCTTGGAAGCTTACTGGTTGAATCAGATACTGGCATATAAAAAGAAGATTACAACTACATTTCTTAGAACAGGTTCCTAAATCTGTGACAAAATACAAAGATAACACATTGATTACAAGTTCAAATTTTTGCAGACAATTTGCATGATTATTATTCCTTACCTTTGCACCCCAATTGGTTCATAACACGAGGTTGAAAGAATATTTGAAGAGATTACTTTACCTGCTGCATTTAGATTTGACCCGTAATCAGCAGTATGACAGGCAGACTGCGAGGGTCATGCAGAAAGTGCTGAAACGCGACAGTCACTGTATTGATATTGGATGTCACCTGGGTGAGATGCTGGACCTGATGTTTTCATTCAGTCCTGAAGGTCCCCATTGGGCTTTTGAACCATTACCGCAATACTATCAAGGTCTTCAGAAGAAATATATTGGTAAAAACGCGCATCTTTACCCCTTTGCACTGAGTGACACCAGGAAGAAAATCAATTTCCATCACGTTGTTAATGACCCTGCTTATAGTGGCATTCTGCAACGCAGGTACAAAGTGAAAAAACCTGATATTCAGTTAATTGAAGTTGACACAGAATGCCTGGACAATCTGATCCCGGAGAATATTCATATTGACTTCATGAAAATTGATGTCGAAGGGGGTGAATATGGCGTTTTAAAAGGTGCGGTTGCCTTGCTTAAACGTGATAAACCCTTTATAATCTTTGAGTTTGGATTAGGAGCTGCCGATTACTACGGGACTACCCCTGAAATGATGTTCGAGCTCTTTCATTCATGTGATATGAGAATCTCCCTGATGAGTGATTTTCTTAGGGACAGCTCATGTTTTGATAAAAATGAATTTTGTCATCAGTTCCAGACAGGCAGTAACTACTATTTTATCGCCCACCCTTAGTAAACAGGTAATGTTTACCTGTATCCTATAGCCGTATAACCTACCCAATGATGCATGGTAGCAGGGGCTGTAACATCCATTTTAAGGTCTTTTACCGGGATTGGTCTGTGTTCAATGCTCGAAGAATACCCCAGCCAGTTTCCGTGAATGGTTATTCCCAGAAGCTTTTGGAAATAGTAGGCTGTAAATAAACCCATTGGAAGACAGTATCTTCCACACCATGTCCATTTGTATTCCTTATAATCTTTCTCATCAACGGTGTAACTGCAGAATTTTTTAAGCTTTTCCGGAAGAATTTCACCCGTAAGTGTGTTTTTAATGATTTCAGCCTCATGATTACAGGCTTGTTCATACCCTTTGGGGTCGACACCATAATAATTATAGTTTTTGTCTCCCCAGCCTTCATCGCCATAATGAACTGCATCATTGGAGATAACAAAGGCGAAATCATTTCCCCATACCAGGTTATTGCGGGTGGTAACCACTTTAAGCGCCTGAGCAAGTAACTGAGCAAAGTTTTCCATTTTCTCCACCTGCATGTATGGGACTAATACCGGAATGATCTCAATATCATGATTGTAGTATTGCAGGAAGGGGATAAGTGCTTCCAGAGAATGTTCGGCCTGCTGGGCAGAATCGTTGATGGTTACCATAGTTGATGGCAATTCTTTGATGATCTCATCCCGTAAGGAAGAAACCGGCACCAATCCATAAGGCCCCTTCCAATGGGTAAAGCTGTCGAAAACCAGGGTATTCTCTAATCCAAACTGTTTTGCCTTGTGACATACTCCAAACAATATCAACGTCTTAGCCTGAACATTGAACAGAGAGAGCGGGTAAATATAGCCTGCATAGGCATAGTCATCATGAGGACAAACTGCCACTTTCCAAACAGTTTCCTCGGTCACATCTGCTTTGCGAAAATGCATTTCCAGGTCATTCCCCTGTTTCAATGCTATCCGGCTATACACTGAATCCATCTGGTAAGCATGGGATGCATATCCCACAGTATCAATAAGTTTCCTGATTTTCTGAGGGGCCGGGGTAAGGGTTTTCTGGGAAAAACAGAGAAGACTAGTGTAACAAAAGAACAAAAAGACACCATATTTTATCATATCGATAACAATTAGGTTGATAAAACAAATCAATCATTAAAAGTACTTATTGTCACTCAAATAAACGACTAAACAATAAAAGGATTTGTAATTTTGATGTTTTTCTATCTATCCACTATTAAATTCTTCATAATATGAAGACCATAGGGCTTATCGGAGGTACAGGCTGGGTATCCACTGCTGCCTATTACAGTTTACTCAATGAAAAGGTTAACCAGCGGCTGGGAGGCATGCAATTTGCCCGTTGTATCATTTATTCTGTGAATTTTGGAGAGTTAATGGAATTGAAAGGTGATGCAGAAGCGATGACCGCTTATTTAAGAAAAACAGCAGAACAGCTGGTGGGAGCCGGTGCCGAATGCCTGATGCTGGGGGCCAATACCCTGCATATGTTTGCCGACCAATTGGCTTCAACCCTTCCGGTGCCTCTTATCCATATTGCCAGGGCTACTGCAGCTGCTATCCGTCAGAAGGGGATGCAAAAAGTGGGTTTGCTTGGCACTCGTCAGACCATGGAGAAACACTTCTATAAAAGTATTTTAAAGAAGGAAGGGATAGAGGTGCTGATCCCCGGAGAAGAAGAAAGGGAGATGATAGACCAGGCGATACTGGGAGAATTTTTTAAAGAAGTCTTCAGCGACGCCACAAGGAAAAAGTTCCTCGATGTTATTGAAAACCTGAAAATTCGCGGAGCTGAAGGTATCGTACTTGGCTGTACAGAGATTCCTTTGTTACTTAAACAAGAGCATTGCGACCTTCCGCTTTTCAATACTACTGAATTGCACGTAGAAGCAGCCGTCGATTTTGCCCTGGGCAGCTGATCAAGGGTAAGAAACCTATTCTCCCTGCCCCATGGGAAAACTGTCAGGGCAAAATGATCACCAATGTTGGAAGAGCCGACCAGACCTACAGAACTACTGATCTGGGCTGCTATATCGGAAATAATATCTCCGTAAAGATTGATTGTTCTTACAGTTAGGAAAGTTTAAACGTTATGAAGGATTAGGTTTCCTCAAAACCCTCATAACCCTCATAACATGCATAACTTCTATAACTTTCTACAGTCTTTCGCGTAGCTTTTTATAGCCCTCGGCGGAAACCTTCAGCTTGGCACCGCATTTCAACATAGCCAGGTGAGTGTCCTTGCCATAAAGTTCAATGGCTGTGATCTGGGAAATATTAACGATATAGCTCCGATGGATCCGGAGAAATTCCTGGGGAGGAAGATGTAGTTCAAAATATTTCATCGTCTTCTCTTTCAGATAATTACCAGTTTCGGAATAAACCATCACATAATCATCCTGTGATTCTATATAATGAATCTTATCGATGGGGATCACATGAATTTTGCTTCCCATCCTGGTGATCACACGGTCGATCCGGGCCGGGTTTTCATCGAGGGTCTCCTGCAGCCTTGTCATTTTTTCATCAGGAGCCGCTGACCTGGAAGCGAGTCTATGTTTTACCTTTTCTATCGCCTGAAGAAACCTTTCTTTCGGGTAGGGTTTCAACAGATAATCCACTGCATTCATTTCAAAAGCCTTAATGGCATATTGATCGAAAGCCGTGATAAAAATGATCTCAGGCTTTTTGTCCAGCACTTCCACCAATTCAAAGCCATTAATCTTGGGCATTTGAATATCGAGGAACAACAGGTCGGGATTCATTTCCTGTATAGTCTTTAAGGCATCAAAGCCATTTTCACATTCGGCGACAATCTCGATAAATTCCTGATTATCAAGATAATTAAGAATGATTTGCCGCGCAAGGTATTCGTCGTCAATAATGACTGCTTTAATTTTATCCATTAGAAGGCATGTATAATTGAGCAAAAAAACGATTGTCCTTGTTATAAGTTTTAATCAGGTCACGCTGTTTATATATGGTTTCCAGTCGTCTCTCCACATTTTTCAGACCAGTCCCTGTTCCTTTCCTGGTCACAATATCCGGGTCAACCACGTTTGATACTGACAGTAACATGAGTGTCGGCATCGTCAGCCGGGCCGTTACGGAGATCTCTGAGGCAGAAGTGGCTTCATATACGCCGTATTTAACCGCATTTTCAATGATAGGTTGAAGGATCATGGAAGGCACAGGCCATTGGAGGCAATCCTCATCTATCTGGTAATCAATCATTAACTTAGGGCCAAACCTGATTTTCTCTATATCCAGGTATAATTTAATATGGTATAGTTCCTTTTCGAGCGTACTCATGGATTCACCCTGAAAGGTAAGCGAATACCTCATAAAATCGGAAAGTTTGATAATCATTTCATGGGCCTTTCCCGGATCATTCAGGGTAAGTGCGCTGATAGAGTTGAGGCTGTTAAAAAGAAAATGCGGTCTGATCTGTGAGCGAAGCATGGTGAGTTCTGCTTCCCTCAATTGTGTGGTAAGCAGGGATTCATACTCCCTTTTCTCCCGAAGCTGTCTGTAACTGACAACCAGGTAAAATACAGAGATCATCATCCCATAATACATGATCCCAAGAAAGATCCTGAAAGTCAAGGTATTGCTTAAAAAAGAAAGATAAACCAAATGGTCGCTCAACATGCTCTTTAACAAGAAGTTGCCGGCTCCTATCCAAATCGTAACCGAGATTGCACACAGGGTGGAATGTTGAATGATTGAATCGGTCTGCGTGAGGTTTTGTGTCCCGGAATATTCAACCATGAACCAGAACCCGATACCAAACAGGCTGAAGATGATATTAAAGAGTAAGCTATCGAGGAGAGAAGGTAACAGCTGAAGATGGTAAAGCTGATATAAAAGGAAAAAGTGGACAACCGCCACGGCTGTCCACACCAGAAAATAAACGGAAATCAGTTCATTCTTAAATATTCTTGATATCATGCAGTTGTCTTATTTTAATAGGACTTCACTTCACCTCCACCAAAAATTGTAACTCCTTTAATTACGAGGGTTTTTGAAAAATCTACCTGAACATAGTTTCTCTTATCAGCATAACCTCCAAAAACATGCATTACTTCAATTTTTACATTCCAGTCGGGGGGAACGATGAGGGTTGTTCCTCCAAACAAACATACAATTTCCAGTTCATTCACTCCGGGAGACAATACTGCCTGAGTCAGGTTCAGTTTAGCACCGCCAAACACCGTAACTATCTTTCCACCCCGAAAATCAGGCGTGACAATATTCCGTTCTATACCGCTAAAAACAGCCACTTCGTCAAGATAGTCCTCTCCTTTACTTTCCTGAGTGAAGGAATGAAACCGGTGATGCCGGTGCGAGCCAAAAAGCAGGTATACCCCGATGATAATAATGATACACGGCCAGAAGATCCGGTGAAGTTCAACCGGGATGTTTACGATATCAGGGATCAGAAAGACCGCTCCAAGGGTGATCAGGATCAGACCAAATGTCCTGTTGCGGTCGAACAGGTTTATTACACCAATGGCAATCAGCAGCATCTCCCAGGAAAAAATAATATCGTGAAAGGTGTCGTTCATTAAACCTGCATTTCTCAACAGGAGAACAAAGCCGAAGGCCAGTACCAGAATCCCGAAAACAACTGATTTGGGTTTGTGATTCCTTTTTCTGAATTCTTCATCAAAGATTTCCATATCTGTATTTTATTATTGTTTTTACATCAATTAACGAAGCAAAAGTAAATCAGGTTTTTAAGGTCAGAAACATTAAGTCGGTAAATGAAGGAATTTTTACGGTAAATCAGGGAAGTCTGGTACCGGGAAGTCTGTCGGAAGGTGGTTTAACCGAATCCGGCCAAAGCCGTCTCTGCTTTATTATGGTTTCAACTACCGCTTTATCTGATTTAATAGTCCAGTCCACAGCCTGTTGGGTAGTGGTTTTATCCTCAGAAAAGTGAAAGAACAACACAGATTTTATAAGAGGATAATTCTCCGTGATCCCATTAAAGGCTTCTTCAAACCATTTGCTGCGGCTACCTCCAACTGCCAGGCTGCTGAACTCAGTGATCATGATGGGTTTATGAAATCTAGCGAGTTCTTTATAATGAGCCCCGAAGATTTCCCTGAAGGTCCACCACTTTGACCAGGCAGCTACAGTCCCGTAATTCAGTACATTCACTCCCACATAGTCGACATATCTGTCACCCGGATAGTAATAATCGAAATAACCGTATGAAGGGTGGGGCGACCATATCCACAACACATTATCGGCACCGGCTACCTTGAAGACTTTATGTACATGGCGCCAGGCAGCCAGGAAATCCTTTACGTTGTTATTATGAGGTCCCCAGGGATACCTGTACGGGTCATTCATTTCATGGCCAAATCGTAAAAAAATGGGTGCATTCACATCTTTGGCAGCCTTTGCCCATTCTTTTATATAACTGTCATACAAGCCTTTAGCAATATCGGCCAGCCCCTTTTGGTCTCTAAGTGACGGAGCTCTGAGCCCTGGTATCTCTTTACCATCAAAATCGCTTAACCAGGGTTCCCATGTTATAACTGGTATTGATCCTAACTCAAGAATGGCCTGCACCTTCAACCGGGGAAAACCTTCTTCCGGTTTGCTTCCCCAGGCCGTATATATGTGAATCAACGGGAAAGTGGTTTTCAGCGTGTCCTCCAGGTCGATAATGCTCTCAAAGGATTCATTGGTCAGGTTATCATAAGCTCCCATCAGGATATATTTCGATGTTCTCAGAGAGTCGGGGTTGGTGAAGTAAGGCTTAAGCCACAACAGTTTGCTCTTACGCTGGGTTGATCTTTTTTCAACAATAATGTTGTTCTCAATATTAGTAACCACCGAGCCGGCTTTGTTCAACATGTTTTCCAGCGGGCCTTTCGATTTGTCACCCATAAGTATGAGGACCAACACGATAATAATCCCTGCGACCAGCGCAAGCAAGGTAAATAATAACCGGTGCCTTTTAGTTGCCATCCGTTAGAGTATTAATATTTTCAACATCAATCTGCTCCCATGGGTCCTCTTCTTTCAGGTTCCTGGCTCCCCAGGCTGCATAGAGTCCGGCCAGTGTCATTACCAGGGCCAGTGTCATAAAACCGAGCATCCCCCAGGTTTTTTCAGCGGTCATCACAAGTTCTCCTTCTGGTGTAAGGTAACGACGGTGAAGGTAAATGATAGTCACGGTTATCAGGAATGCTGCCACAAATATCACCAGTGGCCGGGCAAAAGGAGTGACAATGCCGGTAACCGCCTTTTTAGCCGTAGGGATATAGGGAATTTCGACATTCACCAGGGCGAGGAGAAAACCAAGGCTGTATACCGGCCAGCAGGCATATTTCAATACCATTCCTCTCCAGTGAAAGCCCCTTTCCGTTTCCGGGTGAGCCATCCAGCGTTGAGCGTAGATATAGATCCCCAGAGCCATCACAACGACAAAAGATCCGTGTATAATAAACTCAACGAATGACATATGCGCCGGCATAGCCCCGGTAGCAAAATATACAAAAGGAATGAGGGTAAAAAAGAAGGTGATCAATCCGGTCAGGTAATAGGTACTGATTGCTGTATAAGAGATCTTTTGCCAGAAGGAAAGTTTGCTGAAAAGGGCAGGTAACTCAACAAAAGTGATCTCGAAGACCCCCCTGGCCCATTTGAGTTGTTGCTTGCAAAAAGACCCGAAATCTTCAGGAACCAGCCCACGACTTACAATTACGGGGTTATAGACTGAATTCCAACCCTTTGCATGTAACCGTATGGAAGTCAGCAAGTCCTCTGCCAGCCCTATTCCATGTCCTCCAATACTCTCCAGCGCTCTCCTCCTGAAAGTACAGTTGGCACCAATGGCGACGGAACATCCAAGTCCGTTTAACCCCATTTGTGTGGGGCCATAGAAAGTGTAAGTCTGTTCGGCTGCTCCCCTGGCAGTAAAAGACCGGTATTGATTATAATATGCCTGCGACACCTGGACAAACCCTACCTTTTCATCCTGAAAATACCCCAAGACATTATCCAGAAAACCCGGAAAGGGAATATGGTCAGGATCGAGGACCAGAATAAAGTCCTCCGTTGTCATACCTAAGGCCCGGTTTATCTTTCCTGCCTTGGCACCTTCTGTATTGTATAGTTCAAGGAGATTAGCCCCATGCCTGTCCGCTAACCTGCCTATCTCCGGATTATCAGAATCAGTGAGCAGGTAGGTCTGGTGCGGATAGGTCACATTTCTGCATGCGGCCAGGGTCTTCTCAAACATGGATAGAGGTTCTCCATGGGTACAGGTGGTAAAAATCGCCACCTTTAATCCCTGAGCCGGTGTAATTTGTTCCGGCTTCCTGATATACAGGTAGTTTATCCAGATCAGAATGATTCGGATAACACTATACCAGAATATAACGCTGAAAATCAGGTAAAACCACCAGTCTCCGACATGCTCAGGACGAAACCACCAGTCGGCCAGCAGAAATACACTGATCACTCCGGCAATGGTGAACATTAACAGGATAAACCTGTCTACATTCCTGATGCGGGGAGAAATCCTGTAACTCCAGAGATCCTTGTTACTGCTCACCTACCATCTCTTTTTTATCCCGATTATTAAATAATTACTGGTGTAATACAATGTCTTGCTGAATAAATACTCTCCTTTCAGCGATACACTCCCCGACAGCTGCCATTCTAAATACATTTTGACCTCTATAGGAGAAAAGGTCTTATCCATAAATCCTCTTTCAATCACTGTATCATTATACGCTGTTGTTGACAAATACAAGAAAGGAAGAGAGGTAGTGGCAAGGAAGCCATAACTACCGCTTCCGCCAATCCTGATGTTTTTTGCAGGATGAAGAAGAAAGGTGCCGAGAATTGAGTGAATCACTTGATTTTCAGGCGTAAAGTAAGGATTATATATGCCATTAATGTTAGTGTATTTGGTGGGATCAGCCAATATTTCCGATAGTGGCAAGGCCGCATTGAACCTGCTTTCCTTTGAGCTGCTGTAATTAAAGCTATATCCCAACCGTACTTCCAGTATCCCTCCTGTCAGTGGGGGTGTTAAAATCCATGCACCAACTGAGCTGACTGAATTATTATCTGTTGAATAACTGTTGGTTTCAAACACGATCTTTCCGGTCCATCTGCCCTGGTGGTTCCATCCAAGGGAGATCCCTCCGTGATTTTCCGTCACGCGGCTCTCCAAGCTGCTGAGGGTTGACAGGTAAGGGCGATGATCCATTTCGGCCGATAGCAGAAATTCCCGTCCAAGTTTCTTATTCAGGGCAACATCCCATAAAAAAGTAGTTGCGGAAATGACAGGATCATTGAATAAACCCGCACCCAGCCGTACTTCCAATGATATCGGGCGGAAATAACTCCGGTTTGTTGCCCGTAACATTTGTCTGGAATTGGTACTTCCATTGTATGTATAAAGAGGGTACTGAAAATGTATTTCCGGGGAAATCAGGGAGCTGACCGGCATACCCCAATCTATTTCAGGTTTGACTGTTTTCAATGGCTGATCGTCACTGCTAAAGGACGTGTTAATCCCAATCCAGGGTGCTTTCTCTGCCTCAACATTTTTTAGCAAATCCATAACTCCCTGATTATCAGGTTCACGTATAAGGATTGAATGCAAGGTATCCATCGCCATCTTATAATTTCCGGTCCAATATGCTATTTTTGCCAGGGTGATCGTTGCCTCGGTATTCACTGGGTAGTAAGTAAGAAACTTGCGGATGATTATATTGGCCTTGTTGAAGTCACCAATCTCGACCAGCATCATTCCATAGTCCAGCAGCAGGAATTTATTGCCGGGAAATTTCTCAATCGCTTCCTCATATAACCGTTTGCTGAGATGGAATTGCTGTCCCCAATAGGCAGTTTGCGCATATATCCAGATGGCGTCAGCATTGCCGGGATGATCCTGATGATACGATGACAGCAGTTTCATCGCAGGGTTGATCTCACCCTTCTCCCTTAAATTTTTAGCAAGAGTCAGCGTGTCGATGCCTGTCTGACCGAAGACAACCCCGTACATTACCAGGCTTAACAAGAGCACCAATGTGCTTATCTTATTGATAATCATCAATTTAATTTATTTTTATACAAGATAGGTACGGGTCAGTCCATCGAACAGATTTACCGGTTCGTGGAAAGGGATGATAGATAATAGTCTGGCGTTACATCCTCTGTTGTCCCAGAGTTCATTTTCCCGGTATGGCAATGAGTATGAAATATGAAGGGTTTCCGCTGACAGCTGCCTGAAAAAGGCAGCGATTTCCCTGAGTGAGTATGAAATACCGCTGCATACATTTATGATCTGGTTTTCACTCCGGGGGTTGCCGATCAATTGGGAGATATAATAAACCACATCTTCTACGGCCAGGTAATCTCTTTTCTGGGCTCCCTGGCGCATCTCGAATTTTTCATGACGTTGGAAAGCCCTGGCCAACTGTGGAATAAATGTGTTTTCCGGCATATCCTTCCCATATAAATTGAACAACCTGAGGATGGTAAATGGTTTCTTCAAAATGGCCGAATGAGTCTGGATCAGGTTTTCTGCCATTAGCTTCGTCAGCGAATACGGCGATAACGGAAGAGTAACCTGGTCTTCCCTGAAAGGGGCAGTGTTTTTCATCCCGTAAACCTCGCTGGTGCTGAAAAAGAATAAGTTACAATAATTCATATCCCGCAATGCCTCCAGCAGGTTCAGCGTTCCTTCAACATTGGTTTTGTATAGCAAATTGAAGTTTGAAAAGTTACGCGACCTGTCGAGTAAGGCGGCCAGGTGAAAAATATAATCCGGCTCAAGAAATCCAATAAGCTCATCAACCTTCTGTTTATCAGTCATATCCAAAATAAACAGTTTTACATTCGGGCAATTTTCCCCCAATGTCTTTGACAACATATTAAAAGATATATCAACAACATAGAAAGTTGATTCCGGGTTAACAAGAAATTCGAGCAACCTGGAACCAATATACCCTCCCCCACCGGTTATGAGCACTTTCTTGTTTTTCAGAAGGCTTATTTCAGGGTCCATATCAATGATTTTTTTGATGCATCTATAATGTAATTATCCAGGTCGCGGAGTGTATTTACCCCGATATTGCCGTAATAGTCCCTGTACCAGGAGAGGGTATGCTTAACAGTAACCGGAAAGCTCCAAACATTGTCCCATAAAAGCTTCATTTTCGCCTTGGAACTGTCGAGGTACAGAAAGGATGCCTCATGTGGCTGTTTGTTAGTATTAACCTCATATTTCACAGAAGGCCATGACAATATTGATTCTTTAACCAAATCAAGTACCGATACATTACTGGAAAGTTCCGGGCCAAAATTCCAGGCTTCGGCAATTTCTGTTTTTCCTTCCAACAGTTCCCACCCCAATAAAAGATAACCGCTGAGAGGTTCCAGTACATGCTGCCAGGGCCGGGTTGCCAGCGGGTATCTCAGCTGCAGGATATGTTGCGAAGAAGCAGCCCTGATCAGGTCAGGTACAATCCGGTCCGGCGCCCAGTCACCCCCTCCGATTACATTTCCTGCCCTCGCTGAAGCGACCAGAACATGGTGATCGTGGCCAAACCCGGAGGGGTTAAAAAAGGATTGCCGGTATGAGGCAGTTACCAGTTCTGCACATCCTTTGGATGCACTGTAAGGATCTTTCCCTCCCAGTGGGTCATTCTCCCGGTAACCCCATGCCCATTCCCTGTTGTCATAGCATTTATCACTGGTAACAATGACCACAGCTTTCAGGTTTTGAAGCTCCCTGCTGCATTCCAGTACGTTAACCGTCCCCATAATATTGGTCCGAAAGGTCCCGACCGGTCTTTCATAGGAAGCTCGGACCAGGGCCTGTGCAGCCAGGTGAAAAATGATATCAGGATCAATGCCAAGAAGGATCTCTTTTAGGTGTTCTCCATCGTTAATATCTTGTATTACAGATGTATATGGAAAATCAAGTAAGGAAAGATGATCCGGTTCTGTGGCCGGCTCAAGGGCAATTCCATAAACGTCAGCTCCCATCCGGTGAAGCCAGTAGGTAAGCCACGATCCTTTGAAACCGGTGTGACCGGTTACGACTACCCTTTTTCCCTTGTATATCCCGCCAAATAACTGACTCATTACCATTTCTTCCATAATACTTCATTTTTTGCCCACATTTCATCCAACACTACTTTATCACGGAGGGTATCCATTGGTTTCCAGAACCCATGATGCTGATAGGCAAACAATTCACCGTCCCTTGATATGTTTTCCAGCGGGCTTTTTTCCCAAACAACAGGATCTCCTCCGTCCAGATAATTGAAAATACCGGGTTCACAAACAAAAAATCCACCATTAATCCAACCGCCGTCACCCCTTGGTTTCTCGATGAAGGATGAAACCCTGTTATCCCCTTCCTCCAGCTTCATGGCCCCAAAACGACCTTCCGGCTGAACCGCGGTCATCGTAAGCAATTTCCCATGTTGTTGGTGGAAACTCAGTAACCTATCCATTTCTATATCTGCGACTCCGTCAAAGTCTCTTCACAAAGAAATTTTTCCGCTCTTTTAATACGGCCGCCTGTCATCGTGTTCAACCCGGTGTCAAGAATAGTCACCTTCCATGGTTCGCTCTGGGTATGATGGATCTCCATTGAATTCTCCGCCAGGTTGAAGGTCACATCCGATTGGTGCAGGAAGTAGTTGGCAAAATATTCCTTGATGACATAGCTCCTATATCCCCCAAGTATCACAAAATCAGTGAATCCATAATAGGAATAGATTTTCATGATGTGCCATAATACAGGTTTGTCACCAATTTGCACCATAGGTTTAGGGATCAGGTTGGTTTCCTCACTCAGCCTGGTTCCAAACCCTCCTGCCAGAATCGCTACCTTCATAATAATGCATTTAGATTAATAAATGGTTAACACACTGCGAAACTAATAGCAACTTAGCTGACAGAAAAACGGAATAGGTTAACCCCTGAAGTTTGTCGGTGTTTGGCCGGTTTTTATCCGGGTTTGAAATTTCGGTCAGAATCCGATGATACGGTGAAACTCGTCAATATATCCATCGCTGATGGGGATGAGCTTGTCCCTGATTTTTATCTTGTTTCGCTGGACGGATTCAATCTTAGCAATAGACACAATATAAGAACGGTGGACCCTGACAAACTGGCTGGAAGGTAATTTCAGCTGGATCGCTTTCAGGTTCATGAGTGATAAGATCGGTTTGCCTCCGCAATAGATCTTCAGGTAATCGTCCAATCCTTCAATATATTCAATATCCCTGTAATTAATTTTAAGTAGCTGATATTCAGACTTTATAAAGATAAAATCCTGACGGTACAGGTTCGCGCCGGAAGAAGCATATGCTATTTCTTCTGCTTTGTTGACAGCCCTGACAAACCTTTCGAATTCAACAGGTTTTACCAGGTAATCAACGGCATCCAGGGCAAATCCCTCCACGGCATATTCTCTGAAAGCAGTAACAAAGATAACCATGGGCGGATTTTTCAGGGTTTTCAACAGTTGGATGCCATTCAACCCAGGCATGATGACATCAAGAAATATCAGATCAGCTTTATCATCTTTGAGCTTACGGGCTGCTTCGAAGGGATCCGAAAAGGTACCCTTCATCTGTAAAGTATTTACCCTTGAAATATATTCGGTAAGCAATTCCAATGCGAGCGGGTCATCATCAACAACAATGCAACTGATCATGTAGGCCGTTTTAACAGATCCCCGGTAAATTTAGGAAATCCTTTCTTGTAAGACACACTTATGACTAATTTCTTACGGAAAGGTTTAAAATTGATGATTGGGAATACAGATTAAAGCTTATTTAAGGCAAATGAATAAGCACCAATAGATACAGCCGCGCTGGTCCCCAAACGGGTCAGGCCAACCCCGGTTCTTTTCATCGGGTCATAATTAACCAGTCTTTCTGTGCCGGGCACCATCACTTTCCGGGCTTCACCAGCCAGGAACAACTGCCATTCCTTTTCATTTTCAAGGTTGAAGGCCTTGCACTCATATCTTGGAAGTAACTGGCCTTCAATGGTCTCTATTGTGCTGTTCATTTCTCGTACCAGGCTGGGAAGAAAAAGAGAAGATGCCCCGGATAATCCGCCTCCTATCACGATCAGTCCATCAAGCAGGGTGCTTACATTGGCCAGGGTATCCCCTACTACTTCACCCAAAACTTCGAAGGCATGTATGGCTGCCTCCCTGTTTCCCGGGTGGGATCCTTCTGCAATATTAAAAATATCCCTTGGTGTCAATCCGGGGTTAATTTCTTCTCCTGCTTCCTGTGCGAAAGTTCTTTGTACTGCACGAATACTGGCTCCTTCTTCTGAAAAACACCTGTTATTCAGCTTGTTACGCATAACCCAAACCTCTCCTGCAGCGGCATTGTCACCAATGTACAACTGACCGTCCCTGACGATCCCGCCGCCAAACCCGGTTCCCAGCGTGATCCCGAAAAGATTTCTGTACCGTTTGGGGCTTCCTGCTTTTTCAAGGGCATGGTTTACCTGTGGCAGTAACCCTGCAATGGCCTCCCCGTAGGCGAACAGGTCACCGTCATTATTGATGAATACCGGTATCCGGAAATGATCCTCCAGCATTGGACCCAAAGCCACCCCTCCCCTGAAAGCAGGTAAATTACCAAGGTCCCCGATTATCCCCGCCGGATAATCGGCAGGACCGGGGAAAGCAAAGCTGATGGCTACCGGCTTGTCCTTTAACTGTAGCTGAACGTGAGTAAAACCTGTAATAATAGTTTCCAGGCAGAGGGTAAGGTCATGGGCATTGGATGGAAGCCTGACAGGAGACACTATTTCTTTATTAGCCTGTATGGCCGAAAAAACAAAGTTTGTCCCTCCTGCATCGAGGGTCATGACCGTTCTGGTATCGGTTGTTATAGACATGGAATTTCTGTTAGAAAACCCTGACAGGGTTTGAGACCCTGACAGGGCTAAATGTTTATTTTCTGAATGACACCAGGGCTATATAGGCAACAGCAACCAAAGGTACCACAAAACCAATGGTAACAGAGGTGGCGTCAGCAACGGCACCCATCACCGGAGGAAGAATAGCCCCTCCAACGATAGCTGTGACCATTAATCCTGAAAGTTCATTGGTCTTTTCCGGCATGGTATCTACAGTGATACTGAACACCAGGGGAAAGATATTGGCAAACCCCAGGCCAACCATGATGATGCCGGCGAACACGAGTATCTCACTTCCCAATAACAGGAGCAATATGCCCACGATGGCAATAATTACGGTAAGGATCAGGAACAACCTTGGTTTCAATATCCTGAGTATGGCGGAGCCAAGAAACCTTCCAACCAAAATTGGCAGGAAGAACAACGACCAGCTTATCCATAACCCAAAACCTGTGATGCCGTATTTTTCGCGTAACAGTATGGGAACCCCTGAACTCATCGACACTTCAGCACCAACATAAACAAAAATGGCCAGCACCATCATCAGTACATATCCATTACCAAGCAGACTGAGGCAGGAAACCAGTGAAGCAGGGCGGCTGCCGCTGTCTTTTTTCTCAGTTACCTTTAAAGGATAGACAAATAAGAGAGTTACCGCTATCAGGATGGCATAAACAGGAAAAAGAACCGGCCAGTCAAGTCCAAGGTAGGCAACAGCAAAAGGAGGTAGCAGGAATCCCAGGGAAGAACCGATTGCCTTGACTGACTGGGCCAGTGAAAGATTACTTGAAAATTTACCTTCCGGTGAAACATCCCTCATGATGGGATTACCGGCAACCTGTAGTGTAGTGGCGCCGGCACCCAGTAACAGGATAGCCAGCAACAAAATATAAAAACTTCCCTGCTGGGAAATCGAAAACTCCACCTTAGGCCCGTACATGCCGCTGATGATGGGAATTATCAAGCCTACCAGCGCAATGATCAGACCCATGACCAGCAAATATTTCTTGCCTTTTCTGTCCTGGAAAACCCCCAGTGGGACAGATAGCAGCCCAAACATGATGAACCCTGAAAACGACAGAAACTGGGCTACAAAGTTAGAGAGCTGGAAAGATTCTTTGGCCAGGCCTACAAGAGGTCCGACAACGTCTCCAAAGCCCATACACAGAAAGGCAAGGAAAATGGGAAAGGTTTTGTTCTTCATGGTTTGAATTTTGTGGTAAAATTAGAAAATCTAGCTTTCATGAACGGTATTAATGAAAACGATTGACTGATAAGGAAATCTGAACATATCCTCTGTCAGCAGTTTAGTCTTAGTACGTGTTTAACCAAACACTAGTCCGAATCTCTTCAGTGTTTCATAAAGCAATTCTTTTTTTACAGGTTTTGTAATAAATTCGTCGCAACCAGCATCAAATGCTTCTTTTTTATTTTCAGGCCCGGAAAAAGCGGTAACGGCAATAACAGGCAATTCCTTCCGAAATCTTTTTATTCGTCGTGTAGCTTCAAAACCATCCATCTCCGGCATCTTTAAATCCATCAGAATAAGATCAATTTCCGGATGATCATGGCATATTTCCACCGCTTTAAGGCCATTTACCGCACGAGTGACACACAATAAGGGCGATTTAAGCACCAATTCAATAAATACAAAATTAACATTGTCGTCTTCTGCAACAAGGATGTTATATTTTCTTTTTGGGTCCCGTTCAATTTGCTTCATAATTATGCCTTCTGTCAAAGTGAAGTTGCCCAAAGATAGGTCAAATTGCTATAAAAGTCAATTTCGATAAGGGTCCTAAAAATAACAGAATAACCTCTGTCTCATTATCAATGTTATTCCATTGTTTTTCAAGCACATAAACACAATGTCAATTTTAAATTAACATTGATCGGTTTTATTCGAGAAGAAAAGACATATATTTCACTATCTTTGTGTTTAATCAGTTAAATCGTCTTTAGTAAAATTTTCAATAAAAATTTGGTCGGTTTCAGGTTGTCTTTCTGCATCCATAAGCAGGTAGTTGCAATTTAAACGTTCTTTAAGGCTTGAAAAAATTACATGAGACAATATTTTTCTCTCTGAATTTTTAAAACTGAATGTTCTGATAAAGAGTAACTTGCAGTTGGAACTGCAGGAAAAGATTGCAAATTTGATTAAGTTGTAGTAAAATAATCCGATATTAAAGGGGATTGAACCATAAGGTTGAAAATCTCAAGTTTACAATATGAAAAAAGAAGAAAGTAAAGTTTTCAAGACAAAGCTTCTCAAGTCTCCAACAGGAATTCAGGGGTTTGATGAGATAACAGGCGGCGGATTACCAACAGGCAGACCTACACTCATTTGTGGGGGTGCAGGTTGTGGAAAAACACTGTTTGGAATGGAGTTTCTTGTACGTGGTGCAACGGTTTTTAACGAACCGGGCGTATTTATGTCATTCGAAGAAACGAATGAAGAATTGATCAAAAATGTTGCATCACTCGGTTTTGATTTGGAAGACCTTGTTAAACATAAAAAAATTGCACTCGACCACGTTCACATTGAGCGTAGTGAAATAGAAGAAACAGGTGAATACGATTTAGAGGGTTTATTCATTCGACTTGGTTATGCAATTGATTCTGTTGGAGCAAAACGTGTTGTATTAGACACGATTGAATCACTTTTTGCAGGATTGCCAAACCAGCTGATCCTCCGCGCTGAACTTCGGCGTTTATTTCGCTGGCTAAAAGATAAAGGTGTTACTGCCATCATAACAGGTGAACGTGGAGAAGCAACATTAACCAGGCAAGGTTTGGAAGAATATGTTTCCGATTGTGTTATTATGCTCGACCATCGGGTAACCGAACAGAATTCTACCCGTCGTTTACGGGTTGTTAAGTATCGTGGTTCAATGCACGGCACCAATGAGTATCCATTTCTGATTGATGAAAATGGTTTTTCAATACTACCGGTAACTTCCTTAGGATTACAACACATTATATCAAGTGAAAGAATCTCAAGTGGAATAATTGCACTTGATACAATGCTTGAAGGTAAAGGCTATTACCGCGGTAGCACTGTACTTGTCAGCGGTACCGCCGGAGTAGGAAAAACAACCGTAGCAGCTCACTTTGCAGAAGCGGCATGTAAACGTGGTGAACGTGTTCTTTATTTCTGTTTCGAAGAATCTCCAAACCAGCTGATGCGTAATATGCTTTCTGTCGGTATAAATTTAGAACCCTGGATGAAAAAAGGACTCTTACAATTTCAGGCAACCCGTCCGACATTGTATGGTCTTGAAATGCATCTGGCTGTAACTCATAAAGCTGTAAATGAATTCAACCCTCATATTGTTATTCTGGATCCAATAAATACATTCGTCGTTGGTGATAAAGATATCGAAGTAAAAATGATGTTAATGCGTATTGTTGATTTTCTTAAAGCAAGGCAGATAACAGCATTGTTTACCAGTCTGAATGCAAACGAAAGCTCATTAGAGAGTACTGATGTAGGAATATCATCGTTGATTGATACATGGTTATTACTTCGTGATATAGAATTAAGCGGTGAGCGAAACAGAGGAATG
>JAPLDE010000150.1:0-6983 GCA_026391855.1 Bacteroidota bacterium
ACCGCCATTCCGTGCGATGGATACTCCTGATCGCTTACCTGATGGGACTTTCTATCGGGGTTCACCTGCTGAACCTGCTCACCATTCCAGCCATGTGCTACATCTTCTACTTTAAAAAATATTCAAAGCCTTCCTGGAAAGGGATTGTGCTGGTAGGTGCGCTGTCGCTGGTCCTGCTCGGGATCATTATGAGCGGGATTATCCCGTGGGTAGTCAAACTGGCCGGCCT
Source organism: Bacteroidota bacterium (assembly GCA_026391855.1). Taxonomy (GTDB): domain Bacteria; phylum Bacteroidota; class Bacteroidia; order Bacteroidales; family CAIXZF01; genus JAKLIX01. The sequence continues at coordinate 230 of JAPLDE010000150.1, forward strand.
TTTCGAACTCTTCTTTATCAATACCGCCGGATTGCCGTTCAATTCCGGGACCATCATTTATTTCATCCTGCTTATCGGCGGGATCATCTGGGGTCTTTATTTTACCAAAAAGAAGAAGAAATCCCTCGCAAACACATTGATACTGGCTTTCACCTTTATTCTCATCGGCTATTCTTCTTTCCTGATGCTGATCATCCGGTCGAATGCCGATACCACCATCGATGAGAACAACCCCGACAACGCCATCAATCTGCTGGCCTATCTGAACAGGGAGCAATACGGTGACTGGCCGATACTGTACGGGAATTATTACAATGCCCCTGTTACCAGTCGTAAAGACGGGACACCGGTGTATTCAAAAGATTCAAAGGTTGGCAGATATGTGATCACTGACCCTAAAACAGGTCAGATCCCTGTCTATGACAGCCGTTTCATGACTCTCTTCCCCAGGATGTGGTCGGGTAATTCAAAGGAACAGGAAGAGGGGTATAAAAACTGGGTGGATATCAAGGGAACCCCCATTTCCGTTGAATCCCAGGAAAGCGGGCAGGAAACCATCAATAAGCCTACCTTCGGGGAGAATCTTCAGTTCTTTTTCCGTTACCAGCTGAATTTCATGTACTGGAGATACTTTATGTGGAATTTCGCCGGAAAACAGAATGATATCCAGGGAATGGGAAAAAGCGAATCGAAAAACGGGGATATCGTTCACGGCAACTGGATCAGCGGGATCCCTTTCATCGACGAATCGCGGCTCGGTCCCCAGTCGAACCTCCCTGAAAATGCCAAAAACAAGGGCCGGAATGCCTTCTATTTCCTGCCCCTCATCCTGGGACTGGTGGGATTGTATTTCCATTTTAAAGAAAACTACAAAGACGGTATCGTTATCGCCTTCCTTTTCTTCATGACCGGGCTGGCCATCGTCTTGTATCTCAACCAGTATGCCCCGCAACCCAGGGAAAGAGATTATTCATATGCGGCCTCCTTCTATGCCTTTGCCATCTGGATAGGACTGGGGGTATTGGCCCTCTTCACAAAACTGACTGAGGTAACGGAAAAGAAAGTCAAACCCATATTCTCAGCCATCGTCATTACCCTGGTCTGCCTGTTGCTGGTACCGGGGATCATGGCCAAAGACGGCTGGGACGACCATGACCGGTCAGGAAGATACGAGGTGCTCCATATCGCCTCCGACTACCTGAATTCATGCGCTCCGAACGCCATCCTGTTCACCAACGGCGATAACGACACCTTCCCCCTCTGGTATGCCCAGGAAGTGGAAGGCATCAGAACGGATGTAAGGGTCTGTAACCTCAGCCTCCTGCAAACCGATTGGTATATCGACGAGATGAAAAGAAAGGCCTATCTTTCCGATCCTGTTCCTTTTTCCCTCAACAGGGACAAATACAAATCGGGTACCCTCGACCTGGTTTATTTCATTGATAACCCGGAAGTTGTTGACACAAACAAGTTTTACAATCTCAAAGACCTTATCAAATTCGTGTCGAGCGATAACCCGAATACCAAGTTCCAGAGCCAGATCGGTCCGCTGGAATACTTCCCTACCAAAAAGTTCAGCTTGCCGGTGGATAAGGAAAAAGTACTTAAAAACGGAACCGTACCAAAGGATCAGGCTGATAACATCGTAAACTCCATTAACTGGAAACTCGAACGTAACGGTATCCAGAAAAACCACCTGATGGTGCTCGACCTGCTGGCTCATTTCGATTGGGACAGACCGGTTTATTTTGCCCTTACCATCGGTGACGAGAACTATCTTGACCTTCAGCCTTACTTTCAGCTCGAAGGGCTTGCCTACAGGCTTGTTCCGGTTATCGACACCAGTACCAACGGCACTACCGGCAGGGTTAACACTGCAATAATGTATGATAACCTGATGAACAAGTTCAAAACAAGAATTGATAATCCGAAATTATATTACAGCGACGATTTTCTCAGGATGACCGTGAACATTCGCAATGTTTACGGCAGGCTGGCTGAAGCACTTCTTGATGAAGGCAAAAAAGACTCGGCCGTGGCTGTATGTAACCGTTGCCTGGAAATGATGCCCGACAAGGCAGTCCCTTACAATTATTTTGTGATGCCCTTTATTGATGTTTTTTACCAAACCAACCACAGGGACAAGGGGCGGCAGATCCTGCAAAGACTGATGGACCTGTACAAACAGGATCTCGATTATTACTACTCCTTTACAGGTATAAAAGCCCAGCAGGTTGAAAGGGAAAAACAGATCGCACTCGGGATCATACAGCGGGTTACCCAGGTTTCCGCGCATTATAAAGAGACTGCCATTCAGCAACAATCGAAAATGTTGTTTGACAAGTATTATAAACGATATGTGGAAGAAACCGGTGGTAATAATTAACCCTTTTTCTTCCCTTCCATGTATTTCGTAACTCCTCCCCCTTTTGCCAGGGTCCTTCATTCACGAAGGACATGGTGGAAACTGCCTGTAACGGATAAAAAGATATTCCTGACCTTTGACGATGGCCCTGTGCCTGAGGTAACCCCTCTTGTGCTCAACATCCTTGATGAGTTCAGGGTAAAAGCCGCCTTTTTTTGTGTCGGAGAAAATGTTTTCCATTATCATCCTCTGTTTCAGGAAGTTATAAAAAGAGGACATCAATGCGGAAACCACACCTATAACCATCTTAATGGCTGGAAAACCTCTACTCCACAATACCTTGACAATGTGGAGAAATGCAGGCAACTGATTGACTCATCTCTCTTCCGGCCTCCGCACGGAAAGTTGAGAAGATCACAGATGAAAGCCCTGTCCGCTGAATTTCAGATCATTCAATGGTCTGTATTGTCTTATGATTTCGATAAAAGTCTTTCTGAAGAAAAATGCCTGAAAAATACCCTGGATCACCTTGAACCGGGAAATATTTTTGTATTTCACGATAGCCTGAAGGCTAAGAAAAACGTTATCAAGGTTTTGCCCCGCTTCCTGGAGTCGGCCATGGAAAAAGGTTTTACTTTTGAGCCACTCTCCATCCCGTCTTTATAACGGATGATCATGGACCGTCTATTGTTCTCATATTGGCATCACAAACAGGTACTTGCTTCCATTTCCTTGGCATTTCTCTGTTCCTGTGCGAATATTGTTCCTCCTTCAGGCGGCCCTAAGGACACTACTCCCCCGAAAGTAATCAGCAGTGAACCGGCAGAAAATGCCACCAACTATGCCGGAAACACCATTCGCTTGACCTTCGATGAGTATGTCCAGCTGAAAGATGAAAACCGTAACCTGCTGGTAAACCCGCCCCTGGCAGAGCCCCCGGAACTCAAAGTAAAAGGAAAATCCATCCTCATAAAAATACCGGGAACTTTAAAGGAGAACAAGACCTACTCCTTTCAGTTCGGCAATGCCATACAGGACTTTACCGAGGGAAACCCGCTGGCCAATTATTCCTTTGTCTTTTCAACCGGACCGGTCATTGACTCGCTGTCTTTGAATGGTAAGGTGCTGAGGGCAGACAACCTGGAACCTGTTGGAAAAGCTATCGCTATGTTATATGCGGATAAAGACGACTCGGCCCTGTTTAAGGAAAAACCGCTGTATGTCACCCGTACCGGTGAAGACGGGAACTTCCGGTTTAACCACCTGGCTTCCGGAAAATACCGGCTGTTTGCAGTTAATGATCTGAATAACAATTTTATGATTGATATGGCATCGGAAGAATTCGCCTTTGCAGATTCGCTGGTCAGTGGTTCAGTCCTGCCTGTCGTTAAGCCTGACAGCGCATGCAAAGACAGCCTCTTGCCTGCAGTTTCTTCTTTGTCCGGGATCATCCTTTACTCATATAAGGAAACAGACAGCTTGCAGCGCCTGCAAAAGCCCTATCTTGACAAAGCCGGACAGCTGCTTATACCCTATCGTCAGCCATTGAAAGATTTAGGGATCCTTCCATGGGGAAAATCAGCTTCCCTGGGAGAGAACTGGGCCATCCGTGAATGGTCGGCAAACCGGGATACACTGATTTGCTGGTTTAAACCTGAACCCGAAAGCGATTCCCTCTTCCTGATCCTGAAAACTGACCGTAACCTGACGGATACAGTGCGAGTTGACCTTAAACGGATAGGAAAAACAGGACGTTTCAGAAAGGACGGCGGCAAAACCGGCAAGATCGTCGCCACTCCCGATATCACCGGTATCATGGATCCAGGGAAACCACTTTCACTCACCTTCGGATATCCCCTGTCTGCGGCACGTCTAAGTGAAAGCCTGCTGGTAGAAGAGAAAGATACCCTGAAAGTGAGGCCGGTATTTTCTGACAGTATACACAGGAGGATCATTCTCAGGCATACATGGAAAGAAAACAGTTCTTACCAGTTCATTCTTCCCAAAGGAATACTAACGGATATATTGGGTCAGACCAATGATAGTTTGAGCCTGAAATTCAAGACATTATCATTGGATAGTTACGGTAAATTGACGCTGAAGTTCAAGGCTTCCCAACCAGGGCAGTATATCCTTCAGTTGATCGCTGATAAAGACAAAGTCGTTCAGCAAACCATCATTCAGACTGAAGGGCGATGGGTAGTCAACTACCTGTCTCCGGGGAAGTACAGGGTGAAGATGATTGCCGATAAAAACAATAATTCCCACTGGGATGGTGGGAATTATCGCAGGAATACGCTTCCTGAAAAAGTACTATTTTACTCCAAAACCCTCGAAATCAGAGGAAACTGGGAAGTAGAAGAAACGTGGGAGTACTGACGATTATTCGGTATTGCAACGGTTAATGCAATCGATAATCTGAGTCAGTGATTTGCTGCGTAAAGAGTAGAAAATCTTCTTCCCGTCACGTTTTGAAGCGAGAATACCCTTGCTCTTCAGAATGTTCAGGTGATGCGAAGCAGCCGCCTGTTCAATCTTCAGTTTCTTGTAGATCTCGGTCACACTGAGTTTCTCCTTTTCCTGGAGTAACTCGATTATGGCGATCCTCATCGGATGTGCCAACGCTCTTAGTCGATTGGCTGCCATCTCTAATTTTACAACGTCTAATTCCAATTTTGCCATTGTTTTAAAATTTTTACAAAAATACAAAAAAACATACAAAGAACGTAAATATATAAGTGAAAATCAAAAAAAATTAACAATTTTTATCAAATAAACAGATTTGTGTATTGAAAAGTAACTCCGTCAAATAATCCCTTATCACTTAGTTTAAGGTTAGGAATAACTAATAACGCCATGAAAGACAGCGTCATATAGGGTGCGCTGAGATGACTTCCAAGACTTTTTGCTTTTCTATCCAGTTTGTCATAAAGTGAAGCTACCTGGTAGCCGTCTTTTTCCGACATCAATCCCGCCACGGGAAGAGGCAATACCATTTCTTCTTCGCCATTCACCAGGCTGACCCCTCCCCTGGCATCTACCAGGAGGTTAACTGCCCGGCAGATCTCCTCATCCGATGTTCCCACTGCAATGATATTGTGACTGTCATGAGCAACTGTAGAGGCCAAAGCTCCCTGTTTTAACCCGAATCCGCTGACAAAATTAATGGCCGGCATCGCAGGCTGGTAACGGTTCATCACCAACATTTTCAGGATATCTTTTTGTACATCACTCACCACCATCCCTTCTTCAATCTTTGCTTCACAGGATAAAACATTTGTAATAAGCTGACCATCCAGGGCTTTCTGAACCCTAATCCTGCCTGTTGTTGCCGGTACCTGTATATCCTGTGGGAATATCTTCCCGGCGTTGAAATTGTTAGGTGTTTCTTCCGGGATACCGGGTATCAGGCATTTTCCTCCTTCTGCCACCTTTAACCCTCCGATATAAGTCTCCAATACCCTGAGTTCAGTTAAATTCTCAACCACAACAAAGTCGGCCGGGTCCGATACCTGTAATAACCCTACTTCCAGCCCGTAATGCCGGGCTGGGATCAGTGAGCAGCTGCGAAGCACACTCATCCAGTCATATCCTGCAGCTATTGCCCTGACTGCCAGAAGGTTAATATGTCCCTTTATCAGGTCGTTCGGGTGCTTGTCATCCGAACAAAGCATGACCATTTCCGGGTAATCCTGAATAAGAGGGATCAGTTCATCAAAATTTTTTGCCGCACTTCCTTCCCGTATCAGGATCTTCATCCCTGCCTTTATTTTATCGACAGCCTCTTCATAGGAAAAACACTCATGATCCGTACTGATCCCGGCATCGGCATATGTCCTGGCTTCCTTCCCTTTCAGTCCGGGAGCATGCCCGTCCGCTTTTTTTCCCAATTTCCTGGCCAGTTCAAGCTTTCCCATCACCTGGGAATCAGCATGGAGCACACCGGGAAAGTTCATCATTTCGGACAGATATTTAATGTCGGGCATTTGCAGAAGAGTTTCTGTCTCTTCAAGTCCAAAGACGGCTCCGGTGGTTTCAAACGGTGTAGCCGGCACGCAGGAAGGAGCCCCGAAGAAAAACCTGAACGGGACCTTCTTTCCATTTTCAATCATATAGTTGACTCCCGGGATTCCCAATACATTGGCAATCTCATGAGGGTCGGAAACAGTGGCAACAGTACCATGAACAACAGCCAGCCTGGCAAACTCCGAAGGGATCAGCATGGAACTTTCAACATGAACATGTGCATCGATAAAACCAGGAATGATAAAATCAGGCGATTCCACCATCTCTTCCTTCATGGAAACAATCCTTCCCTCTTCAACAACAATGGTACCCCGGAAGACCCTCCGGTTCACCACATCAACAATATTTCCTGATATTTGAAGA
>JAPLDE010000150.1:7027-12070 GCA_026391855.1 Bacteroidota bacterium
TATTTGAAGACTTTTTCCCATCTGATCACTTCTTTTCAAAACTCCGCTACAAAGTTAATATGATAAGTATGTCTTTGCAACTGTTTTTACAAAATAATAACAATTTTCCTTATAAAAGTTGAACTTATCCTTCTATTAACTATACACAAGTAGCTTTAATATATTGATCACCATCTGTGGATATTCCATAATCTGATCAATTAATTTACTCTTTTATAAAAGATCTTATTAGTTTTAATCAAATTTTGAGTTTAATGAAGAAGTTAAGCGCAGATTGGGTTTTTCCGGTGACTTCCCCCCCTGTACAAAGAGGTGTATTGATACTGGATGAGAACGATTGTATCCTTGATTTGATTGACCCGGCACTTACTGATATAGAATTAACTGATATTCAACATAATAATGGCATACTTTGTCCGGGTTTTGTTAACACCCACTGTCATATTGAATTATCCTATCTGCATGGCAGGATAGAAAAGCACCGGGGGCTGGATCATTTTATCAGGAAGATAGAACAGTTGTACAAGAAAGAACCTCCCGGCGAGACAGCTCAACAGGAGAAAGCACTTTATGAGGCCGATTCGGAAATGAGGGAAGGGGGTATAGTAGCGGTTGGTGACATCGTAAGCTTTCTTCCTTCCCGCTTTCACCGTGAAATGAAGGAAAAAAGCAGCATTTACTATCACTCCTTTGCAGAAGTTTTTGGGTCAGATCAAACAGCAGCTCAACATCAGTTCCGGAAAGGAAAGGATACCCTGACCGAACTCCGGTCGTTCAGCAGGAACAATCACGCCGCAATGGCACCCCATGCCACCTATTCCCTGTCTGCCGGTCTGTTCAGTCTTGTAAAAACATTCATTGACGAGGAAGGAAGACCTTCCTGTATCCATCATCTGGAGAATACCGACGAGATCCTGTTCCTGAAAGAACGGACCGGACCGGTAATGAAAAGACTGATAAAATTTGGTATTAAAAACATTGATCTTCCCGGACCGGGGGAACGTCCGTTGGGAATTCTGAAAGATTTTCTGCCTGCAAAGGCTCCCTTTCTGCTGGTCCATAACACCGTTGCCACCAGTGAAGATATTCTCCAGGCAACCAATTATTTTAAGAACTTTTACTGGTGTTTCTGTCCCAATGCCAACCTGTACATCGAAGGAAGGCTTCCGCAATTCTCCTTATTTAATAATGAAATCCATCGTATAACCCTTGGAACAGACAGCCTTGCCTCCAACGACAGCCTGTCTGTTCTGGCAGAGATGAGGACCATACAGGAGAGTGTTTGTGAATTATCGCTGGAGATCCTCATCCGTTGGGCAACGAAGAACGGGGCAGATTTCCTGGGTATTAACCGTTGGGCAGGTAGTTTCGAAAAGGGAAAGCGACCGGGGGTGAACCTGATCGGGGGAATTGACGCTGAAAATCTGATGTTGGGAAAAGAAAGCCGGGTAAGAGCGCTTACCAGGAGTCATCCTTTTTAACCGGGGGCTGCATAGCCTTTTTCAGGTTGGCAGTGGTTTCCTTCACATAGGTATCTACCTGTTTCAGGTAATCATCCCATTGGGGGTTATAGGCCGGGTCCAGTTTATTCAGCCATCTTTCGATAGGGCGACGGGATACTTCCTTCAGGATAAAATTGGTAAAGATCACCCGGTACCTGCCCTCTTTGAATTCGAGAGTGAATTCATACTCGCACATGCCTGTTTCCCTTTTAAACCCGTCTTTATCAGCATAAAAAAGCTTAAACCGGGCTATACCTTTAATGAGTCCGTTATCTTTATCCCTGGTCCGGGTGACATCAACCGGATTTTTAAAAAATGCGTTGATCCATTCAATTCCCCTGTTATAGAGTTCATCACGGGTCCCTTTTTCCTGGACTACCTCTTTATAGGTAATCAGCTTGGTGGACTCATCCACCGGGATTACCGGAGTTGCCTCGGGTTGCTGGGCGAAGGAAAGCCAGGATGAAAACAGGAAAGTGATGATGATGGAGAAGGACTTCATAAAACGGTTTTGAATTAATTTGATGGGGTAAAAATACTAAGAAAGAAGATAAAGCCGGTGAAGGGTTAGGGGTTAAAAAGAAGCCATCCTTGTTAGGGATGGCTTCTTTTAGTGGAAGTATCTGAATTTTAGTACATTCCGTCCATTCCGCCACCCATGCCCGGATTAGGCATCGGCATTGGTTTTTCTTCTTTTATTTCTGTTACCACGCATTCGGTAGTTAATAACATACCGGCAATGGATGCGGCATTTTCGAGAGCTACCCGGGTTACCTTGGTAGGATCGATAACACCGGCAGCAAAGAGGTTTTCATACTGCTCAGTCCTGGCGTTGAAACCAAAGTCATCTTTTCCTTCTTTCACCCTGTTAACTACGACAGAACCTTCGATCCCTGCATTTTCAACGATCTGGCGAAGGGGTTCTTCAAGGGCTCTTTTAATGATCGCGATACCGGTATCTTCATCATCATTATCGCCTTTCAGGTCATTGAGGGTATCCAGGGCGCGGAGGTAAGCCACACCGCCACCGGCAACGATACCTTCTTCAACTGCAGCGCGGGTTGCATGCAATGCATCGTCGAAACGATCTTTCTTTTCCTTCATTTCCACTTCACTGGCAGCTCCGACATAAATAACAGCCACTCCACCGGAGAGTTTTGCAAGGCGTTCCTGCAGTTTCTCGCGGTCATAATCAGAGGTAGTGGTTTCAATCTGGGATTTGATCTGTTTTACACGGGCCTGAATATTTTCTTTCTGGCCTTTTCCGCCAACAAGGGTAGTATTTTCTTTATCGATAGATATTTTCTCTGCCTGACCGAGGTAAGAAAGGTCGGCACTTTCCAGTTTATAGCCTCTTTCTTCTGAAATTACAGTACCACCTGTAAGGATAGCGATATCTTCGAGCATTTCTTTCCTTCTGTCACCAAATCCAGGAGCCTTAACAGCAGCAATCTTCAGAGAACCGCGGATCTTGTTAACAACGAGTGTTGCCAACGCTTCACCTTCGCAGTCTTCGGCAATGATGATGAGTGGACGGCCTGTCTGCACAACCTTTTCGAGTATGGGTAACAGATCTTTCATCATAGAAACCTTCTTATCGTAAATGAGGATATAAGGATTCTCATACACGGCTTCCATTTTTTCAGCGTCAGTCACGAAATAGGGTGAAATATAACCCCTGTCGAACTGCATACCTTCTACCAGTTTTACGGTAGTTTCAGTTCCTTTTGCTTCTTCAATGGTTATCACACCTTCTTTCTTCACCTTTTCCATGGCTTCGGCGATCATCTTTCCGATGGAGAAATCGTTGTTTGCGGAAATGGCAGCCACCTGTTCGATTTTCTCGAAAGTATCGCCAATTTCCTTTGATTGTTTCTTCAGGTTTTCAACCACTCTGATGACAGCCTTGTCGATACCCCTTTTCAGGTCCATCGGGTTAGCACCGGCAGTTACATTTTTCATTCCTTTTGAAATGATAGCCTGGGCCAGTACGGTAGCCGTGGTAGTTCCGTCACCTGCCACATCGGAGGTTTTGGAAGCCACTTCTTTCACCATTTGAGCGCCCATGTTTTCGATGGGGTTCTTCATTTCAATTTCCTTGGCAACGGTTACACCGTCTTTAGTAATGACAGGGGCTCCGTATGATTTTTCGAGAATCACATTACGGCCTTTGGGACCAAGGGTTACTTTTACTGCATTGCATAGGGCGTCAACTCCTTTTTTAAGTTGTTCCCTAGCTTCGATATTGAATTTTATATCTTTTGCCATGTTAATTTTCGTTTAATGGTTAATAAATCAAGCTTGTTTTTTAGACTACTGCGACTATATCTGATTCACGCATGATGAGGTAATCGTTCCCATCGACAGTGATATCAGTACCGGCATACTTGCCATATAGTACAGTATCGCCTTCCTTAACGGTCATGGGTTCATCTTTTTTTCCCGGTCCTACAGCGACCACGGTTCCTTTCTGGGGTTTTTCCTTTGCCGTATCAGGGATAATGATCCCGCCAACGGTTTTTTCCTCAGCCTTGGCGGGTTCAACCAGAACTCTGTCGGCTAATGGTTTGATATTAACTTTTGCCATAATGAAAATTGATTTATGTTAAACTTGTTTAATAATTGGTAGCCCTGTTAAGGACGGCTTGGTTCTGACAGATATTGTGCCACAGAGACAATGCGGGCAAAAAAAGGACAATATTTCAGGATGGGTTTGAGTAGAAAAAAAAATGTCAGAATACTATGACATTCTGACATTTTTCAAGTAAAGTCTCAATGATTATTTTTTAGCAGGAGGGGTCTGATAGTCCTGAACAGGTTGAGATTTGGTATTATCGATTTTTTCGCGTAGTTCAGTATCGGCTCCCTGGACCTTTGTTGCGGGGGGGATAATAACCACTGAAAGCAGACTAAGCAGCAGTAATACAACGGCCAGGGTCCAGGTAGCTTTTTCAAGGAAGTCAGCTGTTTTTCTCACACCCATGAACTGGTTTGAAGAAGCAAAGTTAGATGCCAGACCACCGCCTTTGGAATTCTGGACGAGAACGACCAGCACCAGTAGTACACATACGATCAGGATAAGGACGGAAATGAGGATATACATATGGGGTTGTTTTTAAGTGGTTGAAAACCTATTATTTCTGATTTTTTGAATTTGGGCTGCAAAGTAACTGCTTTTTTCCGGAAATAACAAACATAGCCGCTTATAAATTTGTTGGGCCCGTTCGGGATTACCCTGACTAAGGTAAAGCTGTGCAAGGGTTTCGCTGATAATCTCATCACTATCCTGGAGGCTTTTATCTGCCATTTCCGGGTTTTTGGGGACATAATCCCTGGAAGGAGAGATTCGGGGTTCTTCCTTCAGAAATTTTTCGATAATGGCGTCGGCTTTTTTGGAGAAGCTTCTTTTATGGGGGACGGGAGGATTTTTTTCAAGAAACCGTTTCAGCGCCGGCCGACTGGTCGTATAGGCCGCTGCCCGGCTGAGATACATCGTAAATCTGTCATCATGCAGGTTCTTCATGGTACGGGCAATCAACAC
>JAPLDE010000163.1:0-14475 GCA_026391855.1 Bacteroidota bacterium
TTCTCGGGTCTTTCGATCCAAGCTGTTCAGCCATCTGAAAATCCCGGAGAGCCTTGTCGTATGTTTCCGGGAAAGAGACATAATGGATGGCCCGGTTCTTATAAGCGGCTACAATATTGGTATATTTTGATATCACATCATTCCAGAGGGTCTCGCTGTTTTTCCATACCAGGGTTCTTTGCTGTGCCGTCACCGTAAGCGCCATCAGGTATATAGCCAGTGAAAAGGCCACAGGATACCGCCAGTACTTCAGCCCCCGACGGCCGGACTCAAAAAACCGGCTGATGACCATAGCCAGGATAAAGAAAATGCCGATATAAGGCACATAGGTATACCGGTCTGACATAATAGTCCCGCCCACTGAAATAAACTGAAGCACAAGGATAAGCATGACCAGGTAAAACATCAACCCGAAGCTGATCAGCCGTTTCTCCTTTCCGGGCCAGAAACACAGGGCTAAAACGGCCATTGCTATGAATACTGAGATATAAAAAAAGCCGGGAAGGTACCCTCCGCCGGAAAGAGCCGGGTAAGGATAATAAGCCGACAACCCTACCGGTACGAACAGCTTTATCAGGTACATACAAAATCCGTAGGTTGAGAACATCAGCCGCTGCGTCAGCGTGAAGGCATGAAACTCGGCAATAGCCGTCTTCTTCTGAATCTCAAAGGTGATGTATATAAGGATGATACCGGCGATAATAAAAGGAATCTTTTCAAGCATGGCCTTCAGCCCGTCACCACGAACCAGGTTTTTCCATCCGGAAGGTTTAACCAACGAAAAGTTAAAACGCTGACGGTAATAATCCAGCAGAAGCAGCACTATGCCTGTAGGAACCGCCGCCGGTTTTGAAAGAAGGGCAAGCAGGAAGAGAAGAAAAGAAGCCAGGTAAAGCCGGATAGTCTTCTTTTTGATGTAATACAACCAGGTTATTAAACACAGGAGAAAAAAGAAGGTGTACAACCCATCCTTGCGCTCTGAGATCCAGGAAACAGACTCAACATGCATGGGGTGAATACCGAAAAGAAAAGATACCAGGAAAGCTACCAGTAATCTCTTGTCACTAAGCAGGTAAATAAAGAAAAAAACCAATATTACATTTAACAGGTGGATCAATATGTTGGTCTGGTGAAAAGGAGCCGGGTCCTTCTCCTTTTCAACCTCCAGGTCCCTGGCGCGATGATAGTCCAGGGCAAGCGATAACTGCGTCAGGGGATGGTAGTTAAGTACAGCATCACTGGTAAACATTTCTTTTACATTCGCTGTAGTCAGCTCATGAATGACCGTATTCCCGTGAATATACATCGGATCATCCCAGTTGGTGTATTTAAAACTGAAAGAAGAAGAATAACAGAATAATGTCGCGATCAGGGCCAATACAAGACTGCCGTACAGCCAGAAATCCCGGTGCTCCAGCTTAGCTTTAACTCCCGGTTTCAAAACAGGAGGAGCAGCTTTTCTTTCTGTTGATGGTGGTTTCTTCCTTTGCATCGAATCAATAAAGACCAATAAGTTTTATTCAAAAATAGCAAACCTTTCCTTATTTTTACTTTCTATAAACAGGTGATTTATGAGATTGGCTTTTTTATGCCTGATATTCAGTCTTTTGCAGCAAAATCTGTTTGGACAGCCGGCCATAGAGTCTTATATTGAGAAATATTCGGGGTTAGCTGTTTATTTGATGGAAGAGACCGGGATTCCTGCCAGCATCATCCTGAGTATCGCATTGATTGAAAGTTCAGCCTCCTGTACAAAAAATTGCAGGGTGCTGAACAATCATTTCGGGATGAAGGCAAAAAAACGCCACCGCTTCCCAGGCACAAAATTGCTTACTTCTTACCGGATCTACCCTTCCGATACCATTTCCTACCGGGATTTCTGCAATGTCATGTCCCACAAGAAGTTCTTTAACGAGATGAGATGCAGTCCTGATTATAAGAAATGGGTCCTTCGCATCAGCCAGTCAAAATATGCACCCTCCCCGGCGCGCTGGCGATTAAAAGTCCTTACTGTCATCAGGAAATACAAGCTATACGAGCTGGACAAAACATTGTAACCTCAACAAATCATTCCACCTGTCCTTATAGGTGAAAATAACCTGCACACTCTCCTTAATGGTTCTTCCCTGAATAAGATCGAAGAGCCAACCTCCGTCCGGGCTCATGGCTTCATCGAATACGATAATACTTCAATGGCATCCTCATCCAGATACCCACTTCCTTTTTCGTTTCAATATTCTTTAATAATTTCCTTTCTGTATTCAAAATTTAATATCAGCGGTTGAACATCTGCAAATGCCTATAACTTATTTACCAAAGCAATTGATAGGTAATGCTGAACATATGATCATTTTGTTTCTACTTGTGTGCCAAGTTTTAATGCTCAATTTATTGATAATTGGCTTACTTCAGCTGGTAAACAAGTAATATGTTAAGCAAGGGTTGATGCTATTATGGCTTTTCTCACTTACCAGTTGAAAATAATCTTAGAAAGAGTTTGACAATTTAATAAAAAATCACTATATTCGCATATTATTATTTAAGATATTTTTCGCTTGGGGGTTTGGGTGTGATGGCTGTTGATTTGGGGGAATCGACAATCATTGTATTAATAGGAAGATTCTTTTTATTCCGAGGACCTTGTCAACTTTAATTTAAAAACGCATCTCCACATACATCCTTGAAGGATGGATTAATAAATAAAATGTATAATGCAATATATGATATTGTGTTAAGAGTAATCTCAAAATCATTGTGTTATGAAAAAAACTATCTTTTTATTGCTTTTGGCTTTTGGAATATCAAAGTCATACTGTCAAACTATTGATTCCTTGATATTCGCAAATTGTGGCTCATCAGCGGAATATATTCAATTAATTCATGATGCGTTTAAGGAATACTTCAAAAAGCAAGCAGATTCTACTTATATAATCTCAGAAAGTGTCCCAAAATTAACTCTTCTACAGAATTTCCCTTCTAATCAAGTGGTTGTTTGTGGCCACTTCAAACTATATTATGAAGATTTTCTTCACACTCCAGCAGCAGGATTTGCTGATAATGATCTTGGACAAGCAAGAAGGAACACGTTTTGTCAAGTATTGAGTTATTTTCAAAGTGTATTCAATATTCCTGCTGGTGACACTCTTGATTTGTATATTGGGTTATCATATACTCCAGACAATCCGGCTCCCGCAGGACCAGGATTGGCGCAAGCTGGTCCATTGTTTCCTGCAAATTTTTCAACTGTACCTGGTGTTTATCATGGATATTTTTACGATCATTTAACAAGCGGAATTGATCCCAATACGAACCAGTATGATGGAATATTTCAAGTTAATTTTCATCGATTTTATAGTAATAGTTTATTTTTTAACCTTTATTGGTGGAACGATACCTCGAATTTTGTACCGGGTAAATATTTTGATCTATATAGCGTATTGCTCCATGAATTAGCTCACGTTGCAGGATGGATATCTAATATAAAAGAAGATTCATTGACACATCTTGCCTCTTCAAATGGATGCGTGACTAAATATGATTCCTTATTCCTTTATTATGGAAATGTCACTCAACCTGCTAATTTTCAAAAACTTGTAACCTTTAATTTTGGTACCCCCACTTTAAATCCTAATTTGGTTAATGTTAATGATATATTTAGACAGAATAAAATCTGGATGAGAAATTTAGCAATTCCAAATAACGATCCCGTGTATAGCGGTATTCACGATACTACAATAGAGACGTTTTATCCACTTTCTTGCCCCTCCCATTTAGCTGATGATTTATATTCTTTTTTAACAATGACGCAATACTCTCCAGGCTATTATCCTGATTACGGTGAAGGACCTTTTAAGGGCTATCAGGAAATTAGAAGAAAATACTCGTTAAATGAACTCCGATATCTACATATGATGGGTTATGGTTTTACTTCTAGTTTCAGTAATTCGAATAATTTAAACGGAGTCGATAATAATTTATGGTTACTAACTCAAAACCATCCCCCTTATCGCACCAACAACAACATTCCTATTGCCGGTTATCCTTTTGCAATTTTTGATAGTGTTGCATATAATTTTAGCTTGATGAATCATAATACTTGGAACAATCCTAACTCATCTACAATTACATACAACATTTCTCTTGATAATACTTTAAACGACCTTGAGTCAGATCAAATTAAAGTTTTTCCAGGTTCACTTTATGGCATTCGAGGTGTGACAGACTCGACAATTAACAATCATAATCAACTTCAGATATTAAGTAATGGAACTCAGATTAAATATACTCCCTTGCCTGGTTTTTGGGGTAGAGCACAATATGCCTTTAATTTATGGGATGGGCATGAGAAAGGTAGTGTAAAAATAATCACCATTGATGTTTTACCTGATACTTCAATAATTAATTCTTATGATGAATTAGTTATAAATGGTAACTATGAAGATGGAACCGAAATAAGGCAATTAACTGGACCCAAGGTAGGTTTTCCAAACACGACTTGTTATGATAATCGTCGATATAATGAGTTAGAAGGAAAAGTTTTCTCAGGAGGTCATCCATATTTAGGGGGACAACCTAATACAGGAAATCATTATTCGATACTTAATTCTGAGTATAATGCTGAGGACCCTTATATTTATTTTTCATCAACCGTACCCGGGTGTTTTGGGACGGATGATCATCGATTTGGTAATATTTATTATACAAACTATCGTAAGCCTATGGTCGAAGATGTTTTTCACAATGAAAGATATCGTAATCAAAATACTTGGAAAAATTTATCTGCTCTTAAAAAACCTCTCAAAAGATGCCATTATTATAGAATTTCGTTTGATATGACATTTGATGCTGAATATTTTAATGTTGGTAATACAATCAATATGCATCTCATAGGAGCAAAAAATTGGCAACCCATTATCCAATTTACAGCACCATCACTAGCGTTGTTCCATATTCGTGTCGATTCAGTTTTTTCTCATAACTATGATCATAAGTGGCAGCAATTTATTGATGTTTTTACATTTTGTTTAAATGATACAGTGCAGGTCTTTGATTTACAAAACACTGGTTGGAGTGACGGTATATATATAGATAATTTGAGCATCAAAGAATTGCCTCCCGATTCTGTATTTCATTTAATTCAGGCATCACAAAACCCTATTTGTTCCGGAGAAAGCATAACCTTAACTGCTGTCTCAAACGTAACTTGCCCTGCAAGTTATCATTGGAGTACTAATGAGAATACCAGTTCAATTGTTGTTGCTCCATCGGTGATGACGACGTATTATGTTACCATTACAGATGCTTGTGGATCTCTAGTCAATTCAATAACTATTCATATAGCTCTGCCAGCCGTTTCAAATCCATCATTTCATTATGAATGCCAAAGCGATACAATTTATTTGTTTTCCCCTGGTGGCTTAGTAAATTATATATGGTGGGGGCCTAATAATTTCGGTTCATTAGATCAAAATCCAATTGTTACTAATGTAACCTCCACGTCCACTGGTTGGTATTATTTATTGGTATATGACAGTTGCTTTACTTCTGATATTGATTCTGTTTACATTAATACAAATCTAGGCAACGCTTTAATTATTGGGTCAAATTCACCGATCTGTGCCTATGACACAATAAAACTTACTACTTCACAATTCAGTTACTATTATTGGACAGGACCAAATGGATTTATGTCAAGTATCCAAAACCCTTTGATAATCAATGCGGATACAAATAATACAGGTTGGTATATTTGCAATGGGATGGATACACTTGGCTGTCATTCAAATAGTATTTGGTTTGATGTTTACAATTGCTGTCATAAAGGCCCCATTCCTCTATTCTCAAATAAGAAAATAACTTCATTTTCTAATCCATTGCCAAATGCTTTTGCCATTCTTGGTTATTTGTCAATCGATTCAAATACTGTTTTTCCCACGGGTACCGAAATAGTTATTTTACCTAGTTCGAAAATAGATATTTGGTCTAATAAAAATTTGGAAATTGAAAATGCTCATATTCATGGATGTCAACAACTTTGGAATACCATTTACTTACAGGATTTTGCAGGGTTAATTTTGAAAGGTTCTTTAATTGAAGATGGAGAATATGCTGTGACTGTTAACGAAAAGCCAACCTTATCAATTATTGACAATCACTTTCATAAAAATTACATAGGTCTTTATGTGCCTGAGCCAAATTTGTGGTCTGATTTGAGGTATATTGGTAATTTTACATTCTCAGGTAACGAATTTGATTGTGAAAATGATGTATTACTTAATCCTTATGCTGGTCAAATATCAAAAGCTGGGGTCTGGCTTAATAGCGAATTACAGGTAAGTCTTTATGGTAATATGCTAAACATGTATCATCATATGAAGAATGGTATTCTTTCTTATAACACGAATCTTGATGTTGCGTATTCTAAATTTTATAATATATTTGAAAATGCAAATAGAGATGGTTATGGAATATATGCTGAATCGTATGATTATCCATTTCGTTTAGCAGTAATTGGGTTGTCAACATCTGATACAACCTTTAAAAATTGCACTTCTGGTATACGAGCGTTTAGATACAGTACAAATTTGATGGGTAATATGATGCATAATGTTAACAATGGCATTGTTACTTTAGGTAGCCCATATTCAAATCAAGACATTTATTATAATCACTTGGAATGTAATAATTTAGGTATTTTAATGTTATTGAATGATCCGGTTAGACGAATAAATATTCATGATAATTACTTGAGAATGAATTCAAGTTCTACTTTGATTGCTGGCAATGGAATTACTATTTACGAAGTTGGGAACCAACCTTGGGAATATACTAAAGTTTATAATAACTATATCATTATGGATACTTGTTACTTTGGTATTAGAACAACTGGTACGAGTAGGGCGGAAATATTTGAAAATGTTATCATTCAGAATAAACCTTTAGTAAATCATTATGGAATAACGATGGATTATTGCCCTCGAAGTAGCGTTAATTGCAATGAAGTTTATGGTTCAGGAGCATCATTAGGGCAACTTTCACCACTCCTCCCAAGAGGGTTGAAAGCGAATGAAACTGCAAATTCGAACTTTTCATGTAACTACTTTTCAAATACTCTTATTGGTGCAAGTTTTGAAAACGGTTGTTATGGGGACTCCATTCGTGGTAATTCATTTAACAATCATTATTTTGGCCTTTATTATAATAAATACTGCACTACTGGGCCACAAAAGCACCAAGGTAATATGTGGAATGGGTCGTATTATGGCAATATAGGAGCAAAGCATGAATATGATTCTAATTTTTATTATGTAAATCAAAATTTGTATCGAGTTAAATTAGGTCAAAATTTTGTTCCCCCAACTTGGGACCCTAGTATTTGGTTTAATATATCTTCAGACACTTCGACTTATAGTTGCACATATTGTCCAACTCCAGATTCTTTACCTCCACATAATACTAAATATAGCGAACTTGATTATGAAATTGTTAATGGATTATCTGTCAGTGAAGAGTTTAAAAGTGAAACTCGGTGGTTGTCTTCAAGGTATTTATTTAATAAAATATTATCTGATACAACATCTGAATCTATAAACCCGGTTTTACAAAATTTTCATGATTCAATTCAGAATGTTTCTCCTGGAAAATTTCAAAAGGTTGATATAGAAAGTAAGCAAGCATTAAATCTTGAACCTATTAATAGGTTGATGCTAGACAGTATCTCAAGACAAGTACAATACACTTTAATTGAAATTTCTGTAATAGATAGTCTTTTAAGAAATACTACAGATAGTTCTGATAGAGTTATTCTAACGTTAGAAAAAGAAATGCATATTAACTCATTGAGATATTTATTTCTGCAACTTAGTGCAATATCACAAGGTATTAAAAATGTTCAAGAATCAAAGATAAATACTGTTCTTGCGGCAAATGGAAATTTGCCTTCAGGTGAAATCTATGAGCAGAATGAAAAATACATAACTGATATTTATTTAAACACAGTTGCAAGAGGTATATTTGATTTGACAGAAGACCAGATTTCTTTAATAGCTGAAGTTGCGAACCAGTGCCCTCTTGCTGGTGGTAATGCTGTTTATCTTGCACGAAGTCTATATGCACTTGTTCACGATACAATTTATGATGACAAACAATTGTGTTATCTTGCGGGGATAAAAAACGTAAAGCAGAATAAGGAAAAAGCTAATAGATCTCAATCATTTAAATTATTCCCAAACCCTGCAAAGGATGTTGTCACAATTGAATGGCAGAATACTAGCGATGAATTTGTAAAAGTTGAGTTTATAACTCCCATTGGACAAACATATTATCAAGAGATTATCTCACTTTTGTCTGGAAAACATGAAATAAATTTAAGTAAATGGAAAACTGGTGTTTATCAGGTTTGTTTCCAATACGCAAATAACAAGGAAACGTATTGTGATAAATTAGTTATTATAAAGTAAGGCATGAGATCGCTAGCTTTTATTTTGATTTTGTTTTGGGATCTTTCTTACGCTCAATATCCTCATGATAATAAGAGAGATCATGTTTGGATGTTTGGTTATGAAAATTCTCCACCGAATTTTGGAGGAACATGTTTGGATTTTAATCAATATCCTGTTACAGTTTCTTATGTTGCCCAGGAAATTAATATAGATGAAGCAAACGCTTCCGTGTGCGATACAATGGGCAATTTGCTTTTTTATACTAATGCGATGTATGTGGCAAATTCTAACCATCAGATTATGCCAAATGGTGATACTTTGAACCCTGGAGATATTTTTAATTGGTATGAAGACTATGGATACAGAATGACCCAAGGAACCTTAATTTTACCAATGCCTGGTTCAACTTACCTTTATTATATTTTTCACGAAAAACTTGAATGGTCGACTCAATATTATCAAGTAGTAAAAGGTCTATATTACACTATTGTTGATATGAGTTTAGATGGTGGGTATGGAGATGTAATTGAAAAAAACATAATGTTAGTTGATGATACCTTAGACCCAGGTTGTATTACTGCTACAAGACATGCAAATGGACGTGATTGGTGGATAGTTGTTCCCAAATTTTTATCAAATAAGTATTATAGTATACTACTTTCAACTTCTGGTTTAGTTCTTGATACATTACAAACAATGGGTATCCCATCTTATACGATGGAGTTATCGCAATCTTGTTTTTCACCTGATGGGTCAATGTATGTTAGATGGGGAGGAGCTGTATATAGTCACCCAAATCGGTTAGAAATATTTAATTTTGATAGATGTGCAGGGTCTTTAAATAATTACAAAAATTTGTGGTATACAGATACTGCCTGGGCTTTCGGAGTGGCAATTTCATCAAACTCGCAATATATGTATATATCAGCTGATAAAAGAATTGACCAGTATGATCTTAATTCTTCAGATATAGCTTCAACAAGACAAGTTGTAGCTATTTATGACGGGTTTACTGATCCATTGTTTCCTTCACAGACAAGATTTTTTCTTGCCCAATTAGCTTCTGATAAAAAAATTTATATTTGTGTTCCTGGAACTGTTAGATTTTTGCATGTAATTGATCAACCCGACAATGAAGGGATATCATGTAATGTACTTCAACATGCCGTACAATTAAATACATTTAATTCATCTTCCATGCCTAATTTCCCAAATTTTCGACTAGGACCAATTGATGGAAGTATTTGTGATTCACTTGGGATAGACATTGTTACTTCTGTTTATCAGAATGATCATAAATCTTCCTTTTCAGTTTGGCCCAACCCGGCAAAGAATTATTTTAATTACAAGATTGAGTCAGTTGATGATAATATTGAATACTACCTAACTTTAACAGATAATCTGGGAAGAATTATGAAGGAGTGGCAAATAAATATTGGACAAAATATTGGTCATTTTGACATAAGTGATATCCAAGATGGTTCCTTCTTACTTACCATATTTGATAAAAGGAGAGAAATAATAGGTGTACGTAAATTATTAATTTTAAGATAATTTTGATTGGGTTATATTTTGAGTGTAATATTATTTAAGGAGGTATATTGGTCGGTCAGTAAGAATGCCGATTAACATGTATCCCTCCGGTCTGATGCATATTGCACAGGTTGATCCCTGCCGGTATTTTTGCAGGTTCAATATCAGTACCTGGCGGAAGTGATTCAATACAGGAGTTTAGATAAAGTAACCTGGGGGCTATACATGGGCAGACTTGTAAAAATTTAAAATACAATGTTTCGGTATCTATCTTTTATTGGGTTATTCATTAGCACAATTTCATTAGCACAATTACCCAATGATAATCTGAGAGATTATTGTTGGATAATTGGTTACGGACATACTCCTCCTGTGACCGGTAAATCTTTAATCTCTTTCAGTAATGGAATTATTACTTATTCTGCAATTTATACCGGTATTGATTTTCAAGGTACTGATGCAAGCATTTGTGATATAAATGGCAATCTTATTTTATATACTAATGGGATGTTTGTGTCTGACTGTACCTATACGATTATGCCTCATGGTGATTCATTGAACCCCGGGTATTTTTACGATAATTGGAGTCAGTTCTCTCCCACTTACAAGCTATTACAAGGAGCGCTGATTTTGCCAAAACCAGGGTCTTCACAAGAATATTACATTTTTCATGAAAGACTTGAGCCCGGCATTACTTATCCTTTTGTTGATTTTCTATACCATACAAAAGTGGATATGAGTCTTCATAATGGGTTGGGGGATATCTACGAGAATGAGAAAAACATTCCGGTCATAAATGATTCATTGGAATATGGTTGTATATCAGCTGTTCGGCATGGGAATGGCAGGGATTGGTGGGTATTAATTCCCCAGATGCATCATGGATGCTATTACCGTATTCTACTCACCCCTAATGGGATCACAAATGATGGATTACAATGTATTGGAATGGTAAGACATGAAAACAGTCTTGGACAGGCTGTTTTCTCCCCTGATGGAACAAAATACGCAAGGTTTGGGAAAACAATCAGTACCCTTTCCATGAATTCTCCAAATAACCTTGAGGTATTTTCCTTTGATCGATGTTCAGGATTGATGAGTAATCCAGTGAATTTGTCATTTCTAGATACAAACCATATGGGTGGTGTTGCCTTCTCACCCAACTCACGCTATCTATATTATTCAAACACATTTAAAATATATCAGTATGATTTGCTAGCCGCTGATATTGCTTCTTCAAAAGAGTTGGTTGCAGTTTGGGACGGTTTTCTCGACCCTGTTTATAACTATTTTGGTGTTGTATTGAATTTGATGCACTTAGGTCCAGATGGTAAAATATATATCCAGGGTGGAACTTCAGATTATTTCTCGACTATAGAAAGTCCTGATAGTGCAGGTATGGCATGTAATGTGCAGCAACATTCTTTTCCATTACCAACATTTAACAACCTTTCTATACCTAACTACCCTAATTTCAGATTATATAACTGGCCCAATTCCCTTTGCGATTCTTTAATTTATACCGGTGGTGTTAATAGTTCACAACACCCTGAACTTATGTTTGAAATGTTCCCTAATCCGTCGTGTGATTTTGTAAATATTAGAATACATGGGCAAAATATTGCATCTTTATTAGTTGAGGTTTACAACATCCTGGGTGAAGAAATCAAAGAGACCGGTATCTCACCTAACGAAGGTTGTGCAAAAATAAATGTATCCGGTTTTCCTTCAGGCTTGTATTTTGTTGTTATAAGAACATCTGATAAAATATTATATCGCCATAGGTTTAATGTGTTATCCCTTTGAGATTATTCGTATCCCTACGTTCTGATGCATATTGCACAGGTTGATCCCTGCCGGTATTTTTGCAGGTTCAATATCAGAACCGATGACCAACCAGACAAGAACCAGCCGATCAGAACAAATGTTTCAGCTCATCGGAGAGCATAAATAAAGTGGTATGACTACACCCTACCTCAATCTTACCTGGCCACCAGTATTTTGAAGGTTGAAACCTGGTTTCCGGCCTGAATTCTACACAGATACAACCCATTATCAACCAATTGGCCGTTGTCCCCGGTAATATCCCATTCTATTGAATGAGAACCGCTTCCCAACAAAGTCATGAATTTCGATTTGACTACTTTTCCGGTTACATCCGTGATCTCGATGGTTGTTGCAGAAGGTTCATTCAGCGTAAAGCGGATGGTAGTTGAAGATGCAGCAGGATTGGGTGAGACACCGGCGGCCAAGCTGTTCATTGGCTCATTAATCCCGACTACCATGGTTGCCAGGTCGTAATTCGCGGCATCAACCACTTCTTTGGTTGTCAGGTCCTGCACCCAGGTAACGACCTCAAAATCGTGACCGGCAACGCTGCCGCCCCATGCTGTGTTAAAGTTAAAGGTCAGGGGTACCGTCTGTGAAGTAGCCGTTGACAGGTTTAAAGGGGTCCCGCCGGCATCAGGAACCATAATGCGGCTCACATATTCCAGGTGGGTCTGCCCCTGCCATGCTACCATGATATGGGATTGGGTTAAGGCCACGTGAAGGACCAGGTTGCTGTTGGCAAAGGGGGTTTCTCCGTAACGTTCGACAGTAATGTTAAGGTTGATATTATTACTTGTCATACTTCCCAGTACCGTTAAGCCAAAGGCCGTTTTAACGGCATACCGGCCTTCATAGATTGGCAGGTATGAGGTGTACAAACTGTTGGTATGATCGCCGCCTGTCAGTTTTTTTATCCCGTCGAAAATTGCTGTCGGATAACCTGTTAACGAATAATAGGTATTCCGTGCATCCGATGAGGTATAGGCATAGGTATCTCCGTTATGGTTTTCAACAACAGCCACCTGCTGCCCGTTGGTGACCAGGTCGTCGGCTCCCATGGCCGCTCCCGGGCAATACTGGCACCAGGTTCCTGTACCTACCTCAAGCAGCACCTTCTGTTTATCGTGCGTATAAGTGTAAAAAGTCTTTTTAAGGGTATCGTTTAAATGTTCCAGGTCTCCGGTTAACGAAGTATATACCTTTGCATTATAAATGGCCTCCGCATTGGGCAAGGTGAACGGATCAAAATTTACCTGGGTATCTGTCCATGAACCCAGGTTAGTGATGGTCTTTGTGTTGGTATATACCTGGGTACCCGAATAATCGTAAAATTCAAAGGTAACATCAAAGGAAGGCTGACTATTAATCCCAGTATTCTTTATAGTAGCCGCCGGGATAGTGGCAGAAGCACTGGTAAGAAAGACGGGATTATTGATTTCCATAACGGATACGTCATCGGTGTGAGGAACACCAAGGGTTACATCATCCAGAAACATATTATTCCCATAATCGCTGTATCCCCTGAAAATAATGTAATAAGTCCCTGTAAGACCGGCCGGGAGCAAATAACTGTGTTTGTACCATCCATCTTCAGTATTATACCTGGGAATGGTAGTCAGGTGGGTTGCACCAATTAAACTGGCAGTCGCGTTATAATACACACCCAGGCTGTCATTATAAATAAACCATCCGGAATCTCCGTATTTCCAGAAACTTAACACATGAGGCGAAGTCCCGGTAAAGGTTAAGGCAGGAGAAACCAATAAGGCATTGGCCCCGCTAAGAAAGTTATAACTGTTGTAATGGGCCATGCTTACACCGCTGTGGGGTGAACAGGCAGGGTCAGTCCCGGCAGTCACCCTGTTCCACAATCCGCTTCCCGACACCTGGATATTCTGCCAGCCGGTGGGCGGAAAACTCATTCCGTCAAAACTTTCGTTTAATACCTGTGAATAGGCTGAAAGCACTGTAAATAAGGTCAAAAAAAGGAGGGTAAATTTCTTCATGGGGTTAGATGTGTTGAAAATAAAGACTCAGTGATCTGTCAGGAAGGGCTGCATCACGGCAAATATAGTGTTTGTAATGATAACTCTACTGGTTTTCTGCATGGTTGATTTCTGGCATCTTTTAAATTATAACTTTGGTATAGTTATTGAATCATTATTATAATACTAAATATAACTCCCGATGAAACGCACAATCTTTTTCCTGACCGTCATCTTCATGACATTTGCTTTGGGATGCAGCACCAGCAAACAAAACATCGCCCGTTGGCCATTGGTATTCAAGTCCGGTGGAAGCGAGGTCAAAGTGTTTCCCCCTATCCCTGAATCACTCAACAAAAATGTGTTGGATGCCTATGCCACCATTTCGGTAAAAAATGAGGGTGATGCAGATCCTGCCTTCGGTACTTTCTGGTTTTCAGGTATTATGAAAGAGGGGGATAACAAGAATGACCTCAGGATCGAGAATATGGATATTACCGATTTTACCATACCCGGTATTAAGGATACAGCTAAGCTCATCCAGGTGAAGTCGGACCTGGTGAAACAACTGATCGCTTCCGGTGCCGTTTTTTCCAGGGACAGCATCACGACTACCCTGAACAGGGCCGGTACTGATCTTCAACGCACCCAAGCCGTCAATTCGGTAGCCCCCGACATCATTTATT
>JAPLDE010000163.1:14512-20886 GCA_026391855.1 Bacteroidota bacterium
TTAGATGGCGATCCCAAGATGGAAAAAATCGAAAACAGTAAGCTGGAAGAGGTGGTGAACACATCTGATATTATCCTGCATGACCCGAATACCGGCAAGTTCTATCTTAATGCCGCAGATTCCTGGTTTGCATCGGGAAATATTTCCGGTCCCTGGACAAAACCTGCTACCCTTCCTGAAGAAGTTACTGCCTTTGCCGCAACCCTTAAAAAAACTGCAAATAATGACAATTCCCTGAATAACCAGGTCACGAACCGAAACGCTGTACCGATAGTTTATCTAAGCACAATACCGGCAGAACTGATCCAGTCCGACGGCCCGGCCACCTTCAGTCCTGTTGAAGGGACAACCCTTTCTTATGTATCCAACTCCCCGGACAATATTTTCCTCGATAATTCCAGCGGAAAATATTATGTTCTCATCGGAGGCCGCTGGTATACTGCTGACCGGCTGGAAGGTTCCTGGCAGAGCCTCCCGGCAGATCAGCTTCCCTCAGAATTTTCCAGGATCCCGGAAGGATGGGAAAAGGACAATGTCCTTGCCAGTATCCCGAATACGAAGGCATCGCGGACAGCCATCCACCAGGCACAGGTAGCTCAGGTGGCGAAAGTGAATCGCCAAACTGCCACCACCCAGGTTGAATATGATGGGGACCCGAATTTCGAACAGGTTGAAAATACCCCGAACACATACTATGCCTCCAATACGAGTTCGTCCGTTCTCCGGATAGGTAATTCATATTATTGTGTTGATAATGGAATATGGTATGTGGCCAATGGCCCCAATGGTCCATGGTCGGTTGCCACCGAACGTCCTCAGGAAGTGGAGGAGATACCTTCCAGTTCACCGGTATATTATGTAAGGTACGTTTATATCTATGACGTTACTCCTGATTATGTCATCACGGGGTACACACCCTGCTATACTGGCTCCTATATTTATGGCCATACCGTCGTTTATGGGACCGGTTATCATTACAAACCCTGGCACCAGCATCACTATTATCCCCGTCCTTATACCTGGGGTTACGGAATGATGTATGACCCTTATGTCGGCTGGTGTTTCGGACCAACCTACTATTCCTATCACCCCGATTACTATTATGGGGAAAACAATCATCACTGGCATCACCATAACGGATGGTGGGGTCCGGAAGGTTATTATCCCCCGGATTATTATTATCCTTATTATTATTCAAATAACCCTGAATACCAGCATTACTGGAACAATTATTACAGTCATCCCGACCATCCGGACTTTTATCATAATCAGCCGGAAGTTCATCCCATCACTCCACCCCAGCCGTATATCCGCCCGACGCGTACCAGCACTTCCGGTCCGGGAACAGGAACCGGACAGGGAAACGGGCCGGGATCCGTCCATCAGGGCAGTACAGTCCCAACCAGGACTCCCAGATCAGGCTCCGGTATTCAGAAAACAACCGGTCAGCCGCATCTGCCTCAGGCACCTGTGACACCTCAATCTACCAGGCATACGGTAACCCAACAACCGGCCGTGAACCCTCAGACACCAAGGTCGGTAAATGACCGCCAGGTTCCGAAGCAACCCACTTCTACACCAAGGACCAATAATAAGACGACAACAAGCCCTATTCCTGCATTACACCAGCAGCCAAAACAGCAAAACCCTGTCAGGCAGGAAACTTCTCAGCCAGCTGCCATTCATCCACAGACCATACAGCAAGCACCGGTTAACCAGGAATCAATCCAGACACCTTCAATTCGTCAGCAAACCAAATTGCAGGTCCCTGAAAAACAGGAAATGTCTCAACCACCTGCTGTTCGTCAGCAACCCAAACTACAGACCCCTGCTGAACCGGTAACTCCACAACCACCGGCCATCCGCCAGAAAACTCAGCTACAGACCCCTGAAAAAAAGGAAACTTTCCAGCCACCTGCCATTCAACAACCCTCCAACCAGCAACCGGCTGACAAACAGCAGACTACGAAGCCGCCTGCGATACAAAAGCAGTCCAATCAGCAACCTGCCGATATAAAGCCACCCATTAAAGACAAAGAAAAAAAGCAGGCAAGGACAAATCAAAAAGCTGAACCTGTTACAAAAAAAGCGGTTGATAAGCCCGATTCAAAGGATCAGCCAACTACTCCAACGGGGAAATAAGCAAACAAACTAAAGAAATCAAGACACCTATAACATCAACATTCTGATTATATCCGGGTCAGTGCCCTTGCGGATATTTTCCAAAACCCGTGTTCATTACCATCCTCAATTACAGTAATGGTTTTCCTGTTAACCCGCTGGATCACACCCTGATGGATAAAACCTGCCATATCCTTCCAGGAAACCCGGTGACCGGGCTGAAACTGTGAATTGGCAGCCAGCTGAAAGAGTTCATCCATGATCCTTATCCGGTGTACAACCATTTTATTCACCTCAATTAACTCCTCCCTCGAAAACATATTCAGCATTTGTTCAATTCCGGTCAGTTCTTCCTTGTGCTTTATATTTTCCATGATTTCCAACCTGTTATCATTTTTTTGATAACAAAAATACAAATCACCTCAATCTCGTACAGCTTTGTTCAAAAAGTCTAATAAATTCTATCTAAAATGTCGTGATTTCATTCTTTGCCATTTGTGGTTTCAATTGAAACCCCAGAACGACCTTATTCCTTGTATGTTCGGAATCCAATTCGTTTTCGTTCCTTTTGTTCGGTTCCCTGTTTATCCTTTTGAAGCAGGTAGTTTATTGCTTCATACACGTCTTCAAACTGCATATTAAATTTATCCTCCAACTCTTTAAGCTTGTCGGATAATTCTTGATGAGAAAGTGCATATTGCCTTAAATAAACGAAAGCTCTCACAATCTGTATATTAACCTGGATTGCTTTGGGACTTTTTAAAACACTTGCAAGCATGGCAACACCCTGTTCCGTAAAGGCAAAAGGTTCATATTTACTATACTTTCCCTGACCTGTTTCTAAGGACACAATTTGCGTCC
The DNA here is from genome assembly GCA_026391855.1 of Bacteroidota bacterium. Taxonomy (GTDB): domain Bacteria; phylum Bacteroidota; class Bacteroidia; order Bacteroidales; family CAIXZF01; genus JAKLIX01. The sequence goes on from JAPLDE010000163.1 coordinate 17,495, forward strand.
TTAGAAAGGTGTATTCATTCCTTGTAAGCTCAAACATAAAATCAGCCGGAAAACGGCCAATATTTCTTCTGACAGCTTCCTTTAACCTCTTGGTTTCAGTTTCATACATTTCTGCAAGGTCAAGATCCAGCATTACTTTTTGCCCTCTGACCTCATATATCTTACTTTGAATAACCTGGATTTGCATAGGGTTAACAATTTGATAATGAAACATTTGTATTCATTTTCGATAATATGGATGCGTTCGGAAGTCCGAATGTTCGCACACACAATTAGCATCTGCTATATCATATAGATGCAAAAAAAAAGCGATGTGGAAAAAATTGGAAGACTTTTATTTCGAATTCTGAATTCTGAATTTCAGAGTTAAGAGTTTTAATTTAGATTGATAATCTCTATTTTCCGATACAAAACCTTCCAAAAACGCTTCCCAGCACTTCATCCGGGGCGATCTCGCCCGTAATGGTTCCCAGGTGGTGAAGGGCCTGCCTCAGCTCGATAGCAATCAGGTCGGTGGATATTTTTTCGTGAAAGCCTTTCTCCACCGCTTCCAGGGCAAACAATGAATACTGTAACGCCTGGTAATGCCTGGTGTTGGAAAGGATTACCTGGTCGGTCTGCATGCCGGTCTGAACGGTTTTCATCAGGCTTTCCAGTATCAGGTTGATGTTCTCCTTTCGCTTGGCTGAAATAAAGATGGTCCCCCACTCTACCAGGTCGCTGAAATGATGGGGCGACTCGACCAGCATGTCGGTTTTGTTAGCAATGGGTATGATCAGCACATCCGGCTTGTTCAGCTCGGTCCTCAGTTCATCAAGTTCAACTTTAAGTTCTTCGGGTTCAAGGGCTGTAATGTCAAAAACATAGAGGATGATCCGGGCCTGGCTGATCTTTTCCCTGGTTTTTTCAATGCCCATGGTTTCAACGGCATCACTGGTACTACGCAGCCCGGCCGTATCGATGAAACGGAAAGCTGTACCCTGCAGAACGATAACATCTTCAATATAATCCCTGGTGGTTCCCGGTATTTCAGAAACAATGGCCCTTTCTTCATTGATAATGGCATTGAGGAGGGTCGATTTCCCGACGTTTGGCTTGCCTGTGATAGCTACAGGTATCCCGTGCTTGAGGACATTTCCCAGGGTAAAAGATTGTAGAAGCTCTGTGACTTCCCGAGTAAGTTGTTCAAGAAGAGAATACAACTTTCCCCTGTCGGCAAAAACCACATCTTCTTCACTGAAATCCAGTTCCAGTTCGAGTAAGGCGGCAAAGTCAACCAGCTGTTGCCGTAACGACTTGATCTTCTGTGAGAAACCCCCTCGCATCTGTTCCAATGCCAGGTGATGAGAGGTTCGGGTGGTGGAAGCAATCAGATCGGCCACGGCTTCTGCCTGTGAGAGGTCATATTTCCCGTGAAGAAAAGCCCGCATGGTAAATTCTCCCCTTTCTGCCTGTCTGGCTCCCAGTGAGATCATCAACTCAATGATCCGCTGCTGTATAAAGGGTGAACCATGGATCCCTATCTCAGCTGCCTCCTCACCGGTATAAGAATGGGGTGCGCGGAAAACGCTTATAAGTACATCATCCAGTATCACCTCTCCGTCTATGATCTTACCATGATGAATGGTGTAGCCTTCCGCATCTTTCAATATGCTGCCCCTGACCGATGGTTTAAAGACTTTATCAAGCAATGCCAGGCAATTCCTGCCGGAAAGCCTGACGATTGAAATGGCCCCGGTCCCGGGTGGCGTAGCCAGTGCACAAATGATGTCCTCACGGGTCAGATTCGTTAAAGTCGGGCTCATAGGCAAAATATTAAATGTGTAGTTAAAGAGATATAAGAAAAAACCTTAGTTTTACACCCCGTAAGAAAACAGGATTCTCACTGGGTTAATCCCGGGATTTTTCCATCTTTTTGTACGAACATCAGCCAGTAAAGTTCATTGTTTTTTAATTAATTTCAATATGAGTGTCCTTGTAAACAAGCATTCCAAAGTGATAGTCCAGGGTTTTACCGGAAATGAAGGGACTTTTCACGCCACCCAGATGATAGAATACGGCACCAACGTTGTCGGTGGAGTCACGCCCGGCAAGGGGGGGACGAAACATCTCGACCGCCCGGTGTTCAATACGGTGAAAGATGCCGTAGATGCCACCGGCGCCGATGTATCCGTCATCTTTGTACCCTCCGCTTTTGCCGCTGATGCCATCATGGAATCTGCTGACGGGGGCATAAAAGTTATTGTTTGCATAACAGAAGGTATTCCGGTCAGGGATATGCTTACGGTGAAACAATTTCTCCTGGATAAACCCTGCCGGTTGATCGGACCGAATTGTCCCGGTATCATCACACCGGGTGAAGCCAAGGTAGGGATCATGCCGGGTTTTATCCATAAGAAAGGGATCATCGGGCTGGTATCCCGCTCAGGAACACTCACTTATGAAGCTGTAGACCAGCTTACCAAGGCCGGCCTGGGCCAAACCACTGGCATCGGCATTGGAGGCGATCCCATTCCCGGGACTACTACCAAAGAGGCTGTCCAACTGTTAATGGAAGATCCTGAAACCCAAGGAATTGTGATGATTGGCGAGATCGGCGGAAACATGGAAGCAGACGCTGCTTACTGGATCAAAGAACACGGTACCAAACCTGTTGTAAGCTTTATAGCCGGTGCTACTGCCCCGAAAGGCCGCACCATGGGCCATGCAGGCGCTATAGTAGGCGGAAAGTCAGATACCGCTGAAGCAAAGAAAGAAATCCTCCGCGAATGCGGCATCCATGTTGTCGACTCACCTGCTGAAATTGGTTCGAAAATGGCGGAAGTACTTAACCGCTAAACCGTGACGGTGGGAGGGCAAAAATCACCTTAATCACCTTAATCACCTTAATCACCTCTATCACTTAACATGATACTGGTAGGCCCCCAGATCGGGAGCCGGTAAACGGGAATTACCAAAATAGTCGGTCGGAATCGGATTGGCTATCTGCTGACAGGGGATCAACATTTTTTATACAATTTACCAGGCTGTCGGAGGTAACCGTCGTCCTGATCAGACAATTCTCAAAGTAATAGTTAAATTTCGTATTGTCAGTGGTTTTGGCAAACACCAGCTCCTTTTCGAGGTTGCCATAAATAATACAGTTCCCGAAGTAAGCCTTGCTCAGGTCACCGGTATAAGTAATCTGGTTAGCTTCATCCCGGTAATAGTTGCTTACCAGCAATGCAGGGGTTTGCCGGGTTGATCCGGCCCAGTAGTCACCCAGGGTGCAATGCCTGAACCGGTAAGAACCGCCGGTCGAAAGGTAAACGGCATCGATGCCGCATTCGGTGAACTCACAATTCCAGGAATCAATATCGTAAAACCGGGTATACAACCCCCAACCCGTCATA
>JAPLDE010000163.1:20919-39294 GCA_026391855.1 Bacteroidota bacterium
CCGTCATATTCCGGATTTTGGTGTTCGTCAGGATCAGCTGGTTCCCTTCGCTCTGTTGGAAGGTTTCAGCTTGTATGCCGATAAAGCCGTTCCTGATGATGGCATAATTGATCACGTTATTCACACTCCCTTCGTTGAGCCATATCCTGTCCCATTGACCGGCGATGTCCTGGTATTCCTGTTCAAGCCTGTCACCCTGGAAAACGACAGGTTTTTCAAGCGTACCATTCACCTTTAATGAGCCAAAACGATATACCCATAAACCGCTGTTCTTGTGAAAATAAATCTTTGTACCTTCTTCAATATTAAGGGTGCCCAGGCTGTCGACAACGGCGTAGCCATAAACCACATAAGGTTTATCATTGCTCCAGGTAACCACCTGGTGATCAGATGCTACGATGCGATATGGCGGCAACCCGTTCACAAATTTGTTAGCCGTAATATAGTGGGCATCCTGACCCCAGGCTACCAGGTCCACCTGCTGGGTGTTGCCGTTGGTCTCCACAACAAGATGGTCGGAGATGACAAGCGGGCTGTTCTGGTTGGTAGGGTCAACCCTCACTTTTACAAAAACGAACATACTGTCCTTACCTTCTATTTCAATGTTCCGGACATCACTGGAAGAAATACCATCTACATTGATCCGGAAAGGGGAATTATCTCCCTGTTCAAGCCTGATAGATGAAATAAGTACCGGTTTTTTGCTCGGATTATAAACCATCAGGACCCGGGTAGCACTTCCTAATGTGGTGAAAACAGTATCGAAAATGACTGAATCTGAAGAAAAATTCAGGGTTAAGCCAGAATTCGTATCGTAGCTTTCATCCTTTGTACAGGAATCAAAAAACACGCTGCTTCCCGCAACAAGTAATAATAAAGCAAAAAATAAAGGCGTGTGATTTCTCCTCATGGTTGATAAAATGGGATGCAAAGGTAAGGGTTTTTAGGTTTATCATCAGGTGTGACGACCGGTTACAAACTCAGGAATGTCGATTTTATTGCCATATTCAATTTTGAAAAATGAATGAACCAGAACCCTAAAAAAGTGTTAAATTTACCGGAACGACAATGTGAAGAACTTACTGTCGCAAAAAAGCATCTATCTTTGCGACATCTTTTACGCAATTGTATTATCGTTTTAAGGAACGAAGCAAAAATGAGTTATATTGATTTTGACAAACTACAGCTGATCAACCTGCAATACTCCCTCACCAAGGAGTTATTGCGTTCGGACCGGGCAGGAGCCTATTCGAGTACAAGTATAATTGGCTGTAATACAAGGAAATACCATGGTTTGCTTATAGTCAGGCAACCCAACCTGGATGGTCAGCACCATGTTCTATTGTCAACTGTGGATGAAACTATCATTCAGCAGGAATCCGATTTTAATTTCGGTATCCATCGTTACAAAGGAGGTTACTATAACCCCAAGGGACATAAATATATACGCGACTTTACCACTGAACCCATACCTAAGCTGACCTTCAGGGTCGGAGGTGTTTTCCTCACAAAGGAGATGCTGTTCACCCATGATGAAGCCAGGGTCATCATTAAATACACCTTACAGGATGCCCATTCCCCTACCGTTCTGAGGTTAAAACCTTTCCTCGCATTCCGTAACCACCATTCTCTTTCAAAAAATAACATCTTCGCCGATACAAAATATGAACCAATAAAAAATGGCATAAAAATGCGGATGTATGAAGGGTATTCTCCCCTTTATCTTCAACTTTCCAAAAAAGATGAGTATGTTCATGTCCCGCATTGGTATTATGATATAGAATATATTGAAGAATTGGAAAGGGGATATGAGTATCTGGAAGACCTTTTTGTACCCGGATTTTTTGAAGTTGCCCTGAAAAAGGGTGAAAGCATCTATTTCAGTGCAGGTTTGGCAGAAGTGGACCCGGCTGAACTTTCCAAATTATATAAAAAGGAGGTCAGCTGCCGTATTCCCCGGAATACTTTTAAAAATTGCCTGATCAATTCTGCCCACCAGTTTATTCAGAAAAATGATGATAAAACAGGGATCATAGCCGGATTTCCATGGTATGAAAGAAGATACAGGGATACCCTCATCGCTTTGCCTGGTCTGACCCTGGCCGATGGCCGTGTAGAGAACTTTAAGGCGGTTTTTGATTCGGTTATATCTGAAATGCAAGGACCAATTTTTCCTGGGCCAAGAAGTGATAAAGGCTGTCAAGTCGATTCTGCCGACTCACAACTATGGCTTTTCTGGGCCTTACAACAATATGTTTCTTTTTCCGGAAAGAAACTGGCTGTCTGGAAGGAATATGGAAATAAACTGAAAGAGATTCTTGCCTTCTACCGCCAGGGTAATTGTGCCCATCTTCGTATGACTGAGGAAGGACTTATCGAAGCTTTCGACCACTACCGGCCTTTGACCTGGATGGATGCCATCGTGGATGGAAAACTTATTACACCCCGCCATGGCAAAGCAGTGGAAGTGAACGCACTATGGTACAATGCCGTGATGTTCACCCTGGAACTGGCCAAAGCCGGTAAAGACACCGCTTTCATTGCAGAATTGGAACCCCTGGCTAACCAGATCCCGGCTTCGTTTATACGGACTTTCTGGGATGAAAGCAGGGGATACCTGGCCGATGTAGTACAGGTAAATAAAACCGACTGGAGCGTAAGGCCCAACCAGGTGTTTGCCACTTCCCTGCCCTATTCACCACTAGACGAGATAATCTGTAAAAAGATACTCGATAAGGTTCAAAGCGAATTACTGACACCCAGGGGATTACGCAGCCTTTCCCCGAAAGATCCCAACTATGTCGGCGTTTACCAGGGTAACCAGGCTTCCCGCGACCTGGCTGCCCACCAGGGAAGCGTTTGGCCCTGGCTGATCAGCCATTTTGCGGAAGGGTTTCTTAAAATCCACGGAAAACAAGGACTTCCCTTTATCAATAAATTATTATCGGGATTCGAACCGGTGATGCGCGAGCATGGGATCGGATCAGTTTCTGAAGTGTATGACGGAGATCCGCCACACCGCTTCGGAGGAGCTATTTCAATGGCCTGGAGCGTCAGTGAATTACTCAGACTCGGTATGATTATAGAACAGTATGAAAATTTGTCAGAATGATTAATATTTGGAGTGTATGAGGGTATTGATGTTTGGCTGGGAGTTTCCGCCCCATATAACCGGTGGTTTGGGAACAGCCTGTTTTGGACTCACGAAAGGCCTGCTGAAACAAGGAGTCGAAGTGCTTTTCGTCGTTCCTAAAGCCTTTGGCGACGAAAGCCAGGAAGCGGTCCATATTATCAATGCCAGTGATGTTGAGGTTTTCTTTGGAAACGAGACTCTTACCAAGGAAATCACCGAAAACCTGTCCTACATTGAAGTGGGTTCAAACCTGATCCCTTATGCAGGATTCGATGAATACCTGGAACTCGTTAAAAGACAACAAACCAGCCTGATCACTGAGACCAGACCTGCCTACTCCCGGTATTTTGAATTTTCCGGAAAATACGGACACAATTTATTTGAAGAAGTAAACAATTATGCCATCGTGGCCTCCCGCCTGGCTGAAGTAAATTCCTTCGACATTATCCATGCCCACGACTGGCTTACCTACCCAGCCGGGATCATGGCAAAGCACTTCTCCGGAAAACCCCTGGTAGTACATATGCATGCCACCGAATTTGACCGCTCGGGTGAAAATGTGAACGGGATCGTTTACGACATTGAAAAACGAGGGATGGAAGAGGCTGACAGGGTTATCACCGTAAGCCACCTTACCAGGAACATCGTCATCGAACGTTACGGGATCAACCCTGACAAGGTTTTTACCGTCCATAATGCCGTTGAGCCAGTCGACAGGCCGGGATCAGGTATGTATCACAAGAATGTTAAGGAGAAAGTCGTTACCTTCCTGGGCCGGATCACCTTCCAGAAAGGGCCTGAGTATTTCGTTGAGGCTGCCTATAAAATCCTGGAAAAAGACCCTGATGTAAGGTTCGTGATGGCTGGAACGGGTGACCTGATGAATAAAATGGTACATCGTATCGCACAACTGGGTATTGCAACAAAATTTCATTTTACCGGTTTTTTGAAAGGCGATGATGTAGATAAAATGTTCGCGCTCAGCGATGTGTACGTAATGCCTTCAATATCAGAACCTTTCGGGATTTCTCCCCTTGAAGCTATGAGGTCCAGTGTTCCGGTTGTCATTTCAAAACAAAGCGGGGTCTCCGAAATATTGAACCACGCCATCAAGGTCGACTTCTGGGATATTGATGCCATGGCAGATGCCATCTGGGGAATCCTTCACTATGATGCCCTCTCATCCATGTTTCGAAAAGAGGGAAAGGCAGAAGTTGAAAAACTGAAATGGGAGAACGCTGCCAGAAAAGTGTTTGAAGTGTATCAATCCATCGAATTAAATCAATCAGTTATATGAGATCCATCTGCCTGAATTTCCAAGTTCATCAACCATACAGGCTTAGGACGTACCGGTTCTTCGATATGGGTGAAAGTCACTATTATTATGATGATTTTCTGAACAGGACCATCATCCGCAGGATAGCGGATAAATCATATATCCCGGCTAATAAGCTTTTCCTCGACCTGATAAAAAAGTATGATCCATCTTTCAGGATATCTTTCTCCTTATCCGGTCTCGCTATCGAACAAATGGAAAGATATTGCCCGGATGCCATGGACAGCTTTGTTAAGTTATCAAAAACAAATGCCGTCGAATTCCTTGCCGAAACATACTCCCATTCGCTGGCTTCGCTGAGAGATAAGGAGGAGTTTATTTCCCAGGTTGAAAAACATGCACGCACAATCGAACGCATCTTTGGTAAACGTCCGGTGACATTTCGCAACTCTGAGCTGATCTATTCCGATCTTATCGGGGAAACGGTAAGCGAAATGGGTTACCAGACCATGCTCACGGAAGGGGCAAAACATGTTTTAGGCTGGAAAAGCCCCAACTTCCTGTATTGCAATGCCATCAATCCAAAATTAAAACTACTTCTGAAAAACTTCCAGCTTAGCGACGACATTGCATTCAGGTTTGCCAGGAAAGACTGGGCCGAATGGCCGCTGACCACCGAAAAATTCGGAAGATGGCTGAATGCCCTGGATGACAAACAGGAAGTAGTGAATATCTTTATCGATTATCCTGCCCTTGGTGAAAGACAAGGCCCTGAAACCGGTATCTTCGAATTTATCAAAGCCCTGCCCGCAACAGTGCTTAAACATACATCCTTCGATTTCAGAACGCCGTCAGAGGTATCGGAACAACTTCAGCCTATTTCAGCTGTGCATGTTCCTTTCCCGATTTCCTGGGCCGATGAAGAAAGAGATGTGACAGCCTGGCTGGGAAATGAGCTTCAGAAAGAAGCAGTCGCAAAACTCTACGATCTGGCACCTTTGGTAAGACAATGCCAGGATGCATCAATCCAGCGCGACTGGGGTTACCTCCAGGCCAGCGACCATTTTTACTACATGTCTACAAAATGGTTCTCCGATGGTGAAGTCCATAAATTCTTTAACCCTTATTCCTCTCCCTATGAGGCATTTATCAATTATATGAATGTACTCTCCGACTTTATTATCAGGGTCGAAAACCAGGCTGGTCAATCGCTTCATCCCCCTATCAAAACAGTTGTTCCCGAGATCAAAGCGCCACTGCCTAAGAAAGTCGTTAAAAGAGTTAAAAAGACAGAATTAAATGCCAAAACCGGGGTCAAGACACCTGTAAAGGCTGTCTCTGTCAAAAAGAAAGGGAAATGAGGGTAAAGATCCTGTGGGTCCTTTTGTTATTCTTGCTTTTCCGACAATGGGCATATGCCGGATCAGGGTTATTGACATCGTATTACAACCCACTGCCTGACTCCTGCTGGGCCGATTCAGTTTTCTGGTCATTATCCCTGGAGGAGAAAATCGGACAGCTTATCTTTGTCAGAGCCAATAAAGACAACACTTTCCTGCCTGAAATCCCGGAACTTATAACAAAATATAACATAGGCGGAGTTGTCTTTTTCAAAGGGAGTCCTGTTCGACAGGCACTCACGACAAATTCCTGGCAGAAACTGGCGAAAACTCCTCTTTTCGTTACCATTGATGCAGAAAGGGGGTTGGCCATGCGTCTCGACAGCACTTTTGGCTTTCCCTATATGATGACTTTAGGGGCAGCCAGGGACGACAGCCTCGTTTATCTCGTTTCAAGTGAAATAGCCAGAGGGTGTCGGCGACTGGGCATTCACATCAACTTCGGCCCTGTAGTTGACATCAACAGCAATCCCCGCAACCCGGTGATCAACAGCCGTTCGTTCGGAGAAAATAAGTACAGGGTTACCCGAAAGGGGTTTATGTATATGAAAGGCTTGCAGGATAACCATATCATGCACACTGCCAAACACTTTCCCGGTCATGGCGACACAGACAGCGATTCCCACCTTACCTTGCCCACTGTCCGGCATTCTGCTGCCTGGCTCGAATCTGTCGACTTATTTCCTTATTACCAGTTAATACCTGAAGGATTGGAAGGGGTTATGGTGGCACACCTCTATGTCCCCGCTGTCGATTCAGCGAAAAATGCGGCAAGCAGCCTTAGTAAGCCCGTCATTACCGGATTGTTGAGAGAAAAGATGGGTTTCCGGGGACTGGTTTTTACGGATGCCCTTGAAATGAAAGGGGTTACAGGCTATTCACAACCGGGCGACCTTGAGGTTAAAGCTCTCATCGCCGGAAATGACGTGCTGCTGATGCCCCTCGATATCCCAAAAGCCATCCATAAAATCAAACAAGCCATCGACAGTTGCTGGATCTGGCCCGAAGAAATCGATGACCATGTGATGAAAATTCTACGGTTCAAACAGAAATATATCCCGGTCGGTAATCCTTTCGTTGATACCACCCACCTTGTCAGTGACCTGAACCCGGTTTCCAACCAGGTATTATACAGAAAGATCATCTCTTCAGCTGCTACACTCCTGAAAAATACCAACCACCTGTTGCCGCTTATCAACCTCGACACCTTATCGATTGCCACGCTATGCCTGGGAACGAACCAGATTACCGGCTTCCAGGAAATGTTGGGCCATTATGCACATGCCGACCATTTTACTATATCAAACTCCGCATCCCAGGCACAGATCGACAGCCTGTTAGAAATCCTAAAAAAATATAATCTGGTAATTGCTGGCATTGTCAATACCAGTATTTATGCTGAAAAATACTTCGGGCTATCCTCCAACACCCTTGAATTCCTTTCCTGCCTCAACGGCCAGAACCATTCGGTACTGGTGCTTTTTGGCAACCCGTATGCAATTGAAAAACTGCACAACCTTGAAAATACTGATGCCTTACTTGTTGGATACCAGGATAACCCGGAGACCTATGAGATACTGGCCCAGGCTATTTTCGGTGCATTCCCTTTAAACGGCAACCTTCCGGTTAGTGCCTCCCCTGTATTTCCATCAGGGGCCGGCTTGGAAACCCCTGCCCTTCCTGTCCTTCAATATTGCCTGCCTGAGGAAGCAGGTATCAACAGCGCCGATTTAACCCCGATAGATTCTCTCATCAGGGTTGGTCTGAAGGAACTTGCCTACCCCGGTTGTGAAGTGCTGCTGGCATGGAAAGGGAAAGTGGTATATCACAAAGCATTTGGGAAACCCACTTACCAGGATAGCCTGGTCGTAAAACCCGATGATATCTATGACCTGGCATCTCTTACCAAGGTGGCTGCTACCACCCTGGCTATCATGAAACTCACCGAAGAAGGCAAAATTGACCCTGATGAAAAACTGTCAACCTACCTCCCCTACCTGAAAAATTCAAACAAAAAGAACATCATCATCCGTGATATCATGACCCACCAGGCTCGTCTTAAACCCTGGATCCCTTTCTACTCAAAGGTTATAAAGAACGGTAAGCCCGACACCATGGTCTTTCGCCCGGTACAGGATTCAGTCTTTTGCATCGTGGTGGCTAAAGACCTGTATATGAGAAAGGACTACCTGGATAGCATCAGGCAGGCAATTGTGGATTCACCCCTGGAGAAAAAGACAGACTATAAATACAGCGACCTGGGTTTTTTTCTACTGAAAGAAGCGGTTGAGATAATCACCCGGATGCCCCTGGAAGTATATGTTGATAATACCTTCTATAAACCACTGGGTCTGAGCACAATGGGGTTCAAACCTTTGCTGAGATTCCCGGCAAAACGTATCATCCCCACAGAAGAAGATACGGTTTTCCGGCAACAACTTATCCGGGGTTATGTCCACGATCCCGGTGCAGCCATGCTTGGCGGCGTTTCCGGTCATGCAGGCCTTTTTTCCGATGCCAACGACCTGGGAATTATCATGCAAATGCTGATAAATGGAGGCGTTTATGGTGGAAACCGGTATTTCAAAGAAGAAACCATCAATGAGTTTACTTCTGTCCAGTCACCCGAATTGCAGAACCGCCGTGGCCTCGGATTCGACAAACCTCTGTTTGTATACATTGAAAACGGACCCTCCTGTAAAAGCGCCTCACTGTCCAGTTTCGGACATAGCGGCTTCACAGGAACATATATATGGGCCGACCCCGTAAAAGAAGTTGTATTTGTTTTCCTATCTAACCGGGTTAATCCATCAGCTTCAAACCATAAGTTGTCCGATATGAATATCCGGACCAATATTCATGAGTATTTTTATAAAGCTGTAGAAAAAGCAGAAATAAAACCCTGATAATGTGGTATAAACGCTAGATTAGCCGCTCAATCGTTTTTCTGAGAAGTGAGGTAATGAAGTCGGCATTTTTTTCGAAAACTTTCAGCAACTCATCCCAGCTTACCGTTTCCCCGCTTTCACGCCAGCTGTCATAATCGGTGCTCATGGCAACTGCTGCATAGGGAATGCCTGCCTCATTGGCCAGGATAGCTTCAGGAGCGACAGACATATTGACCAGGTCGGCACCCCAGATCCGGTACATCTTCGATTCAGCCCGGGTCGAAAACCTCGATCCTTCAATGGTAATGATCGTACCGCCCGGATGAAGAGGTAATCCCATCTCCTTTCCTGTCTGGTACAACAGATCCCTCAGAAAGGGTGAAAAAGGGTCAGGCATGGCGGTATGCATCACCTTCCCGGGCTCAAAATGATCATAAAAACTCACCCTCCTCGAACGGGTAAAGTCGATGAACTGGTCGGGAATCACCAGGTCACCGGGCTTTATCTCCTCCCTTAAACTACCACAGGCAGTTGTCGCAATCAGATAATTGACGCCTAACTGTTTGAATGCATGTATGTTGGCCAGATTATTTACGTAGGTTGGAGGAATGCTATGATCACGGTCGTGACGTGAAAGAATATAGACCTCATGAGAAGCCAACACTCCCTTAAATATCGACGAACTGGGTTTTCCATAGGGTGTTTCAGGATGGATCTCCTTAGTATTGGTAAATACTTTCGGTTTTTCCAGTCCGGAACCCCCGATAATTCCTATCTTCAGCATATTTCTGAAAATACCTTCCTAACCCAGGACGGCTTCTTCCTTACTGTCGAAAATACCAAATATGGTATTAAATCCAGAGATGATAAACACCTCTTTCACAGAAGGATGCATGAGGCAAAACCGGATAAAACCTCCGGGGTCCATTTTCTTGGCAATAGCCAGGAAAGCCCTAAGCCCCGAACTCGAGATATATTCTACGTGCTCCAGGCTGACGATCAGTTTATTTATCCCCTTGCTTGTCAGCTGAATAAGCTTTTCCTGTAATTCGCCGGCATTAATTGCATCAAGCCTTCCGGAAATCTGGATGTATTGATAATTATCTTCAGGTGTGATTTGTATTTCCATGACAAAAAATAGTGATTATGATGAATGACGCTGTTATAATGAGAAAACAGAAGGATAATTACGCACATAATATGTTTGTTTCCCTGCATGGTAATAGACATCAGCAGTTCCCTCTTTCTCAATGAACTGAAGTGTTTTTTGATATTGATCGGTGCCTTTACGTAACCAGGGGGGTAAATCCTCCTCTTTCTCAATGTTGTATTTGGTCTTGATCTCCTTAACAAGGGCTTCCAGTTTATGTTCAGGAGTTTTAATACCCAGCACGGCCTTGGCCATGGAAGAAAGATGGAATGAAACGGAAAGCTCCTTCAGGGCCTGACCTATCGACTGACCGATCAGATCCATCTTGGCCAGCGTTTCTATCCTGTTATTATATTGATGGATGGCCTCGGTAGTCAGCATCATCTCCAGCATTGATCCGTAATAGGCTAAGCTGATGATGGCAATGTCCTGTAATTCAGGTAGTTCATTGCTGTAGATGAGGTCACGAACCCTGACCTTCACCTCTTTTACTTCCTGGCTGCCGATAAGCGGGTATTTCCTGGTAGCAAACATCCACAGTATTTTTTTGTTTTCAACCTTCAGTACCCGCTTCAATACCAGGCTGGCAAGCAGATCTTCTTTGTAACCATCTGCCCTCAATCCAAGCTGGGTGATCCAGTATGCCGGGGACCTGCTCTCCATGTCCTGAAAAAGGAAAGTGAGTGCATCATCAAGGATGGCATCACCCGTAGGAGTACCATCAACATGGATAAGATACTGGAGATCAGTGTCTATCTTACCCCGAATAGCCAGATCCATCAGGATCGAGCTGGCAAGGACAACGTCCAGTGACTTGCTTTCAGGACTGATTCCACCGGATTCATCAATGGAAAGCAACAGAATTTCTTCCGGAATAGTGAGAAAATGCGACATAGTTTTATAAATTTCTTTCAGCCCAAATATAAATAAAATTGCCAAGTTAAAGGTACATCTGAAAATTTTCTGATTTCAGGACTTAACACGCTGATAACAATATCCTTCATTAAGAATTCCGGGAAAGGAACACATACCGGCAGTAAAGCCGTTTCGGGATAACAACTCATCAACTCTGCATGATTAATTCCGTTTCCCTTTTTATTATGATGCATGATTTCCGGCATCTGTTACAATCGTAGCTTTTAACTCCCTGCTCATACCTGTATAACGTTGGCACAATGGCTCTGAATCTCAAAAAACACCTCAAAGCTAATTAATTTGTATTTCCGTGAAAAAAGATCACGAACTTTAAATCCTTTTGCCGGTCATCTGCGTCATGATCTTGAGAAGAGAAAATCTATGAACGAGGTAATTTCCCCTTTTCCACAATCTGCTGAAGAACTGAAGACCTTTCTTGGGATGCACATCGATAGTTTTACCAGACATGCCTGGTATATCCTTGAAAATCAGGAAGATGCAGAAGATGTTGTGCAGGAAACGGTAATCAGGGCATTCAGAATGAAAAAGCAGTTATTTGGCGTGAAAAATCCGGCTGCCTACCTTTTCAGAATGGTAAACAACGCCAGTATTGACCATTTGAGAAGAAGAAGTACCCGGGAAAAAGCTGCCATCAGTTTACATCAGGTTTCGAACGATGATTATTCGGAGCCCAGGGAAGAAAGCCTCATCCGCGAGGAAAAAAGGCAACAGCTCAGGTCTTTGCTGAACCACCTCCCTGAAGAACAGGCTGAGGTGATACGGTACAGGTTCGCCGACGAGCTTACGTTTCAGGAGATCGCTGACATTCTGGAAATTAACCTTGCAACGGTCAAATCAAGGTTCTCTTATGGTATGACGAAACTACGATCGAAGGTCAACGAACAAAAGGAGGTGTACCATGACATGTGATCTTATCCAACAACATATTGCCGATCTGTTTGATCTTTCAGTAAGCCCCGCTGAAAAACAAGGTTTGCTCGGCCATATCGAATCTTGCGCAGATTGCCGGGAAGCATATGACGATTATTTAGCCATGGCCTCGCTGCTGAAGCCCGGAACGAAAATTACAGCAGGTACGAACTGTATCGATGATATTATTAAGTACACTGAAGTTCGCCGCCTCCGTCTCAATCCTCCTTGCCGTTGCTGCAGGGATTGTTTATTATACCACTTTCCGGAACCCGGCAAGGGCAGCCGGAAACCTCCTCGAACAATCCATACGCGCGATTACTTCACTGAAATCGGTTTATATGGTCTTTGCCATTCGTACCAGTGCAAAAGAGAATTTTGAAAGCATCGACCCTTCCGCCGGATTTATCTCTTTTAAAGTCTGGAAAACCTTCGGGGATGAACCCCGGTGGAAAATTGAAAAACCCGGCAGAAGCATCATTATGGATGGGCAATCTCAATACCTCATCAATGAAACCGGAGGTTATATACTGCAGGGATCATCAGGGGCAGGCTTTGCCGGGTGGATGAAGATATTCCTGGAACCCACCAGGATACTCGAATCGGAATTGTCTTATGCTAAATCTAACCCTTCTTCCTGTACAGTTAAGGAGATAAACAACATGCTTGAGATGACGGTGAAGTCCATTGCACAGGGAGATTTTACCAACTCCTGGGCCTTGAATGCAAGCATCCCTCAGGCCAATACCCGCAGGGTGTACAGCTTCGACAAAACCACGCATATGCTGAAAGCGGTATCGGTATTTATCGTGTCACCAACTGAAGACATCTGTGTATTGAAATTGCAGGAGATCAGCATCGATCCTCCGCTGCCTGATTCCCTGTTTCGTTTCAGCAATCCTACCCGGAAACCGGTACTTACCCTGCAGGAATGGGATAAAGCCATGTCGGCTGGCATAAAAGAAATAAACCCTGAAGAAGCTGTCAGGATCTTCTTTATGGCCTGCCGGAAAAACGAATGGACCACCGTGCAGCGTTTCAGCCCGCTTTTCGTTGTTCCCGGAGGACATATGCTGAAGATCATTCAGGAAGAATACGGTGGCTCCGACCTGCTTCAACTGGGCCCTTCATTTTCCTCCGGAATGTACCCCGGAGTATTTGTCCCTTACCTGATCCGGACAAAAACCGGAGATACAATCTCAGGTAACCTGGCCATCCGTAATGACAACCAATACCATACCTGGAACATCGATGGAGGCTATTAAACCCCGTTAACATAACCTGTCAAATCATCATTAATTTTTTCTAAGCCATGCGAAAGATCATTTCCACAGGCATGCTAATCCTATGCCTTGTAACAAACCTGTTCTCACAGGAAACCCATGTGAAAGATGCCGAAGATCTGTGGGGAAATAAAATTGATTTTGACCAGATAATCCATTCACCCAAAACTACAGTCATTCAGCCTTTTTCATCGTCCAATTGCGGGTATTGTCTGCTTGACGGACATTTTATCGAAAAAAATTTCTTCGAAAATAACCGGCTAAAAAACGGGATCAACTTCACCCAATGCCTTTTCAACCCCCAGCTGGATGTGTATGCTTTCATTAAACATTACCGCGACACCTTAACCCCTGTACTCACCTACCCGCTTGAGCTTCATAACTACCACCAGGACGGTTACCCTGCCATCCTGGCTTTCAGGAATGGTGAGCAGGTGGTAAAGCTTCCGGAAGGTAGTCTTTTCCCTTATGATTCAAGCTTTGAACAGATAAAAATGAACCTTTGGAACGATACCTCCGTCCGTTTTCAGCCAGTCTCCGACCTTCAGTTTGCTACGCGTATCATCTATGAAAACAGGAACAATACCGCAATATGTGCAGTACAGGATGGAAACTCCACCGATTTCGACAAAAACAGCAAATTCGCTTCAAAGGCTAAATGCTTCAGGGTGAAATACCTGAGTATGCTGACTGCGGATGACCGGTCAAAAAACATATTGTATACCGGTAAATACTCCAGGGAAAACTACCGTTATTTTTGTGGTAATAACAGCCCCTTTCGTATGGAGGGTGATTCGGTGTTTTGCTTTGGCCCCTACAGGCTGGGTGTTGATTCCATTGGTGTCTCAGCCTGTTTCCCGAATCCATCGAACCCGGAAAAATACGTGGTCCTTATGATTCAGGGAAGTAAAGTGGATAAACATTTATTTGACAACAGTGTCGATTATACCATTTTTAGTTATGATCAGAAAACCAGTTCAACCAGGGTGCTGCTCCATGGGTTCTTTGATAAAAAGCCCAGCAACCGATGGCTTTTCTCCGATTCGCTTTGTCTTTCCCATATAAAGGCATCAGCAGACTGTGTGAGAACATGCACCCAACCAGACAGGAAATTTCTCCCGGAACATCCGGTTAAAATAGCCGGACCAGGGTTTAGAAAAACTGCTCTGGGTGAAGAATACACTTTTGGAAATTCAGCTTGCAGGTTCCCCTCCATAGCTGCTGATAATGAAGGGAAAGTCTGGATTTGCTGGGAAGAAAAGGGTGATATCATGATGTCCTCGGTTGAACGGCATCACCCGGTATGCATGGCTGTTGAAAGCAACGGGTCCGACAGCTATAACCCGCTGATCGTATCTAAAAACGAGAAACTCTGGATATTTTATCTCAACAACAGGGATGGGTTTTACCGCGTATATGGCCGGAGTTTCGATGGGAGAGCGCTGTCAGAACCGGTATTATATTCCCGGCTACTCCGGCAGTTGTCTCCACCAAGAACCGCATCGTTCTTGCCTGGACCTGCTGGAAATCAAACTTCCGCTTTCCCTTTTACCGTGAAATAAGAAACGGGATTCCGGGAGAAATACTCCCGGTTGCCATTGCAAAAAGCATTCCCCCCACCGATTATATCAATGCGTGGTACTTCAGTCTGAGTGCCGATACTGCAGGAAATCCCTGGGGAGCCTGGAACCAGCACTACCCGTCAATGCTGGGTGTTTGCGCAGGAAGCCTTTCATCGGAAGGAGTCTCTGTAACCAGTATCGCAGAAAATATGGATGACAGCGAAATAGGAGGCTATCCTTCCGCTATTCAGGATAACACAGGCCTTCGCTGGGTGTTCTGGGAATCTTCTTCCTTAGGTGTACTTGAAGGTGACCGGCAAAAAATCCTGGGTTCAGTTTTCGATCCTGTATCAGGGAAATGGACACCATCCTTTTCGCTGCCAACAGTGAGTAACACATTCCTCAACCAGACTCCGCAGGCTGTTTCAACTCCGTCGGGAAACATCTGGGTGACCTGGAGCGGAAGAACACCAAAAGAAAACTGGGTCCTTAACCTGGCCTGCTACAGCAATGATAAGTGGAGCATGCCCGTTTCAATCACCACTGGGAAAGACCCGGCACGGGCACCGAAAATAATTGCTGATAACAACCAGGGTGTATGGGTGGTATGTCATTATGGACAGAGAGAAAAAATGAAAATCAAGGTTGAAAATCAAGGTTTTCAGGATTTCCGGCCCGCTACCCTAGCATTTATTATAACTTTGGTCATGGTTAACCCTTTAAAAAGGCGTTTAGCCTGTTACAGACTCATAGGCATCCGATTGCGAAAACCATGAAGGCCAGGACCAACCAAACCAGTGTATTGCTTTTCTTTTTCATGCTGTTTTTCAATGGAGTTATTGCGAAGGAGAAAGGTCCGCTCCCCGGGAAACCCGACCATACCAGGCTGTATTTTCGCCACCTGACCCGCAAGGAAGGACTTCCATCCAACCGGGTTTATACGGCTTTACAGGATTTTCAGGGTTATGTCTGGATAGCAACCGACAATGGACTGGTCCGATACGACGGCCGTAACATGAAGGTTTTCTCTCCCCTTCCCGGTGACTCCAATTCCATTATTGACTACCTCATTTTCAACCTGAAACAGGCAAGGGACTCTACCCTGTGGATTGGCACCCTGACGGGAATTTCAGTGTATAATCCGTTTACCGGGAGGTTTAAAAATATCCCCTTTTATGGTAAAAAATGGAAATACAACCCGGTGCGCGGAGCAGATAATATGTTCCAGGATTCGGATAACAGTATGTGGGTAGCCACTGAGAACGGCTTGATCCATGCGGATGAAAAGCTGACACTTTACAGCTACTTCCCAACCCAGGGAAGCAATACAACCACCTCAAGAGAATATTTCTTCCGCCATATCATTAAAATTATTCAGGACCCCAGGGACAATGGCAAACTTCTCCTGGCTACACTGGGAGGACTCGTGCAATTTAACAAACACACTGGGAAAATTACCAAAGACTATAAGAAGATCGTTAATACGAATTATGGGGTCGTTGACCTGTACCTGGAAAATAACCGGTTCCTCTGGTCCTGTGGATGGGGAACAGGCCTGAACTGCCTTGACCTGAAATCGGAGTCCTGGAAAGATTACCCGGTGGATCCAGGGATACCGGTAAGTATTACAGGGATTTTCCCGAAATCCGGGGAGGAATTCTGGCTGGCTACGGCAGACAAAGGTCTGGCGCTTTTTAGTAAACATACAGGGATCTTCACTTTCTATAAAAAGAACCTGAACGACGAACACTCCCTCCTGTCCAATTCCATCATCAGAATCATCGCCATCAACCAGGATAAAGATCTTTGGGTGATCAGTTCTGAAGGGATCAATATTCTGAACAATGAATTCTGCTCATTCTCCCGGATCATTTTCCCCTTTAAAAATTATTCCATTGCTTCCTATTTCAGGGATAAGGAATCGGGAAAATTTTACTTCGGTGCAGTTGAATGCCGCGGTTTGTTCGTATGGGATGAAAAAAACAACCATTGGGATATAATCCCTCCAGAGACGAATATTTATAAGAATGGTATCAGTATAAATGCAATTCTCAAAGATTCTCATAAAAGGATATGGCTCAGCACCAGGGATAACCTGCATTACCTCGACCCTGTTTCCAACACCCTGAAGATATTCAGAACCGCCGGTGGCACTCCACTCAGGCTTGACTACCCCTGGACATCCTGCCTGATGGAAGACAACCTCGGCAACCTTTGGGTAGGGACCCGTAGCGGTGTTGTTGCCAGGATCGACCCTTCCCGCCGGTATGCAACCTATTTCAGCCATATTCCGGGAAATGACCGCAGCCTGATCGCCGGTACAAGGACCAAATCCCTTTACCTCGACAGGTACAAACGGGTTTGGATCGCGAATGACAACGGGGTAAGTATATATGACCCTCAAAAAAACTATTTCCTCAACAACCTGATGGATTCGATCGAAGCCTTTGGAATAACTAAAAGGTGGATTAATGGTATCAGGGAGGATAAACTGGGCAGAATATGGCTGACAGTGGATGGTGCCGGCCTGCTCAGGGTCCGGATGCTTCAGCCTGACCGCTTCTCCTTTAAACTCTTCAACACAACCAACGGACTGTATAACCCGACTATGGGAATGATGGCTACCGACCCTGCAGGTGACCTCTGGGTCATAAACTATGGTTTGCTTCATTTCAACCCCTACAACGAGTCCTTTCACCTGTATGACACTCAGAACGGCCTTCACGAAAATATCACCATCGATGAAAGCCTGTATATCGATGATGAAGGAAATATCTTTATTGGGAACAACGGCAATTTCGAAACAAGGAACATTAATGATCTACCCAATGCCGAACTGAAGATCAAGCTTGTACTGGAAGGACTGGAGATCAATGGCAAACTTCTGATGCAGGATTACAGCATAAAATCAGGCAAAAGGCTGGAACTGAATGAAAACCAGAATAATATGACCTTTCATTATGCAGCTATCTGCTTTCAGAATACTGACCAGGTTAAGTTCCGGTATAAACTGACAGGTTTCGATAAAGATTGGGTGATGGCAGACGCCGCTCAGGAAACCCATTACACCAATCTTCCTCCCGGCAGGTACATCTTTTTTGTCCAGGTCTCCAACCATGGAGTATGGTTCAATCCAAGTGAATCAATACTCATTGTTATCAGACCGTTTTTTTACAAAACATGGTGGTTTCTCTCTCTCAGCGGGTTCGTGATCATCATGGTCATCTTCCTTGCTTCCCGATACAGGATCAGGCAGTTATTGAAACTGGAACGACTCAGAACCCGTATCGCATCCGACCTTCATGATGAAATGGGGTCAACCCTCAGCAGTATTTCAATCCTGAGTGAGATATCAGCCGACTACACCGAAAATGAACAGTTCTCCAAAATAAACCGGCAGATACATGAAGGCGCTAAAAGCCTGCTTGAGAAAATTGATGATATCATCTGGCTCGTCTACCCTAAAAATGACAGGTTCCGCAATCTTGAAATGAGGATACGTGAATTTGCCATCCCCCTATTTGAGTCTTCCGGCCTGGTTTTCAGCTTCATGGCAGAGGAGTCTTTGGGCAATCTCCCGATGAAGATGGAAGTAAGGCGCAATGTCTACCTCATCGCAAAAGAGTGTATCAACAACCTCGTCAAACACAGCCGCTGCAAACAGGTAAGGGTTGGTTTCAGGCTACATTCCGGGGGGATTGTTATGGAAATTGAGGACGATGGTCTTGGGTTCGACCCCGGGCTCAAAACAGCCAGGAACGGACTGTCAAACATGAAGCAAAGAGCCATCCAGATCGGGGGAACACTGACCATAACATCGTCGCCGGGACAGGGGACC
>JAPLDE010000067.1:0-18171 GCA_026391855.1 Bacteroidota bacterium
TCTGAAGCCAAGTAGATTCGTTGCTGCCTTTCATTCAAAATGGGCATCATCTGGTCAATTTTTATCTCTATGGGTGTTTTCATGTCCACAAAGATACAAAATAATTTTATTGTAAAGGTTATTTTCTAACAGTTACTAAGAACCGGAAAAGAAGCAGTTGAAATGTGCCTTACCAACGCTGATATTGATTTGATCCTGATGGATATCAGAATGCCCGATATGGACGGATATGAAGCTACCAGACAAATACGCCTGTTTAACAACGATGTGGTTATTATTGCTCAAACAGCTTATGCACTGGCTGGTGACAGGGAAAAAGCTATAAAGGCAGGATGTAATGATTATGTTTCCAAACCAATAAATAATGCCCGATTAATGGAGTTAATGCAAAAGCACCTGAGTAAGTAGTACTTGAAACACCTGTTGAGAAAATAATCGGTAGAAAGAAATTATATCTTAATGAAAACTCTTGAAATGCTTGTTTGATCAGGAAAAACCAGGACCAGGCCATAAACTCCGGGTTTCAGTTCATTCAGGTGTAATAACAGTACATTGTCCTCCGGATGGTCTATGAAAGAAGAATTTGCCTGGCAATCCAGGTCCATAAGGCATTTCCCGGCAGGATCGTAACAAAGGAGGTGTTTCACCGGTTTTCCGGATTCAATATAAATATGATCGGAGGCTGGGCTGGGAAAGAGCCTTAGAAAAGGAAACCGGCTTTTATCGTCAGCCAATCCGGTGATACAGCTTCCCGGCATATTATTGTCGAGCCAGGTTAACCGGGTAACAATCCAGTTCCTGAACTTGTCAATTTCTCCTTGGTAAGTGAGTGGCTGAGGATCAACCTCGGGCGTACCCACATTGATGCCCAGGATCGGCCATTTCAGGTAATGACGCTCCTGCGCTGCCTGGACCAAACCGCCTATTGAATCGATATAATGAAAAAGGTAAGCCGTATCAAGAAAGCTGTTCCTCATCTCAAAATACCTGCAGTTCAGCTGGTTCGCAAACCAGGGATCCTGAAGCAACCGAACGACCCAACCCGGAGAATTGTTATCAGGATTGCAGTCATTTACTTTGTAGGCCCATCCGGAACCATCGGTAGCAGAAAATATAGAACATTCATTTATATTCTTCCAGGCCCAGTCGAAATCCCATACAGGCCCCGAATAAAGGTAAGGACTCGTGGCCGTTCTGTCCTTATTCAGGAAAATGCTTTTCTTAAACCCGTCATTGTTGCGGGAAACCTCATTCACAAGCATATAATCGATCAGGGAATTCACATCAATATAAGCACGATACCCTGTTACGGGGTTGGTAAAGTCCGAACTGTAAAGGGCTGTTTCCAGTGCATTCAAAAATCCCTGTATATAAACCTCCTGTTGAGGTGATATGGTCAGGTAATCCGGATATTCATATAAATAATGTACATCCAGTTCAGGATGATCGATTGGGTGGAAACCGGAAAGCCAGCTATCGGAAGCCCCGGGTATGTCAACTTTCAGAATGTACCCTCCGGTGAGCGCATTTCCGGTGTTTGAGGTACTATCGAGTTTATGAATGTTGACGCGGTTTTGATCCCGTTTGATCTTCTCCGTCAACACATAAATTCCCTGATAGGAATGATTGAGAATGACCTCACAGAATCTTGTTCTCGGAGCATAATGACCTAACTTTTGCGAAAGCAGAAAAGCCAGGGAATTGCGCATGAAAACCTTATCATTATACATCGACAGCAATATCCAGTCATTCTCGGCCGGCATACCAAGCAGCGAAACATTCAGGTTATTGCCCAATGTATCCCTGGTTTCAAAACCATAAGGATGCTGGGGATAGTAAGCCGAAGTTGCACCATGAAGTTCAATGCCTGCTGACCCGTTATAAACATTGGGAATATCATTGGGATGGTTCATCTGGCCGGGCCCGTTGCTGATGATCTTTAAATGGACCGGAATTTTGGGTTCATTGGGGACAGTCTGCCCATAAGTATCGATCAGGATAAGCGGAAGATTGGAAGAATCAACCGTAAAGGGCGCAGTGGCACCAGGCCCAAAGTATAGCGACCAGCTGTTCACTGTCCCCTGATCGGCAAAGGGATAGGTATCAAGAATCTTCAGGGTCCAGTCTCCGTTCCCAATACTGTTGTTGTTCATGTTACCCAGGAAATCCATCGGTCTGAAAACACCGGTAAACGGCGAACTTCCCTGGGAAACCGGATCATTCGCCGTATCCGTCAGACAGGTGGATGTGAAATTATGCCCGCCACCCCCAATACCACTGAAAAGTACCACTATTGTTCCATCCGGAGCAATCAGCTGAACATCAAGGTCAGAATCATACGTATGCGATATATCCACACAAACACTCAACAACCCATGTGAGGTATCCAGCTCAGCCGGTGCCAGACCCGAAACCGGACAGGTAAAATAGACTGTTGTACCGTCATCCGGTATAGTCCCTGTAGACCCTGGAAATATTTGGGCATGAGCCATACATGAAAAAAACAGATATAAAATAAGAACAAGTGCACGGTGAACCATAGAATTGATTTATAAGGATAAGTCAGTAAAAGTAATAACCAAATGAATCTATTTAAGATCAGTGAAAGAAAATGTCAACTATTTTTTTAAATTTGTTGCATCGGTTTTTTTCATTGTAAGGCTATTCGTTACTATCTCTGTATCAAGTGTATTCTCGTTTTTGCTTCTTCATTCACCACCCCGTTCTGCTGATACTGTCCCTGCTGCTTTGCGGAAGTATATTAAAGGCCCAGCACTCCTACTATGCGCCATATTTTCTTAGGGACACCACTCAGTTAGATTCTTTAACGGAAGTCAGCATCCAATCCGTCGAAAAATCCTTCGTTGTACCAGAGCATGTTAGCCTCGCCTATCGCAGAACATTTAAAGATCTTCGCGATGAAGCCATGGATGAGATAGAATACGTGGTCAGGTATACCACATTGTATGACACTGTTCTGTATCCCTACATGCAATCGGTTTTTAACAGGGTGATCGCTGCCCATCCCGAATTTAAGCACTGCAGGCTGATCCTTACACGCAGTCCGGTGGAGAATGCCTTTGCCTTCGGCGATGGCACCCTCCTTTTTAATGTGGGGTTGTTATCGAAACTGAATAATGAGAGCCAGGTGGCTTTTGTGATCTGTCATGAGCTGTCACACGGCTGGTTTAATCATGTTCAGGCAGGATTGAAGAAACGGCTGGACTCATACTTTGACAAGGATTTCCAAAAACAGATCAGGATAGCAAAGAACGAGAAATATGATATCAATAAAAAGATAAAAACACTGCTTGTTTCTTTTACCATGAACCAGTTGTATAATATGAGAGTATGTGAGAAACAGGCGGATTCCCTGGGCTATTTCCTGCTATTGAAAACAAACTATGATGCCAGCCAGGGTGTTTCAACACTGGCCCTTTTAAACAAGATAGAAGACCCGTATTATCCTGATTTCATCAATTTCGGCAAGTATTTTAACTGCAGCCTTTCCAACTATGAATTTAAGCATGAAGTACCTGTGAAAGGTTCAATTTTTATGGTGAAAAAGGAAAAGGATCCCATGGAGGAAGGGGACAGCCTGAGCTCCCATCCGGATTGTCCGAAACGTATCGTATTTCTTCAGGATTTGATGAAATCCAGTCCGGCAGACTTTATTAAACCTGCCGACAATATACTTTTTGACAATATTCGTCTGAAGGCAAGATATGAAGTCGTACAGAGCTGGTATGATTACGAATATTATGATTATGCCCTGTATAATACATTGCAGATGCTGGAACAAAATTATAGCAACAACTATCTTAATGCTATGGTAGTTCTTTGCTTATACCAGCTGAAGGTTTTTATGCAGGCGCATGATTATGCGGAAGTTGTCTCCAATATCTCCGATAAAAATCCAAAAAATTTCAATGATCTGCTTTATACCCTGAATTCCATCGGGTTGACCGATATTGATCAATTCAGCCGGTGTTTCAGCCTTAACCTGAACGTTGACACCAACGACGAGTTTCTCCTGGCAGCGCTTTATGCTTCTGCCAGGATCCGTAATGATGAGCCAATGACGAAAAAATTTCGGTTAAAATATGAAAAGTTATACAAAGACGGCCGGTTCAGCCGGTTAATTCAGGATCAGTCTGCCCTAAAATAAATACTAATACCCATTAAATCACTTCATTAATTTTTACATTTATGACCTTAAAAAAAATCTTTCTGACATTGTTGGGATTTATCTTCACCTTGCTGGCTTATCCGCAGACGCATACACTCGATGGTTTTAAAAGTATCGGTAAAAACTCTATTTCTCCGATTCTGGAAGGTAAAGAGGTTAAAGGGTATGTTCTGTATTTCAAATCTGATAAAGCAGATTCGAAAAATGACAATTACGGGCTGCAACTTTTCGATGAAAACCTTACTAAGGTGAAGGAGATCTGGATGAAAAAACCAAGAAATCAGTTCTTTCTGGTCAATAACTGTTATAACGGGGAAGCTTTCGGGTTCTATTACTACAATATGAAAGAGGAAGTTTTCGAAATTATTTCATATGACCGCGGATTGGAGCAGCTCGGGACCACAACGATAGAAGAGGTATCAAAAATGGACATCTCCATGGTAAAGCAATCCCTTGCCAGTGGTGAAGATAATGATGGCAGTTCATACAGCCTTAATCTTTATCCGGTTCCCAACAAAGGGTTCCTGAGAAACGGTATTCTGGGTACTACCCGTGGTTACACCCTCGATATGTATGACAATGATCTTAAACCCCTGTGGCATTTCGAGACTGAAAAAAAATCGAAAGAATATGAGACACTGATCATTTATGATGTTAATGCAAAGTACATCACTGCCTGCTGTGCCCGTAGGTCTTCAATGATGTCGAAGCGTATGACATTTTATATGGTGGTATTTGATGTGGAAAACGGAACGAAGATAATCGACCAGGAATTAGGAGAAAATGATGATTATGAGCTTAGCATGACGGGTCTCAGCTATGATGAGGAAAGAAATGAATTCATGGTGATCGGTGATTTCTTTAACGCCGATGATAAACCCGGCGTTAATAAAAGCCTCGGTTTTTATGTTAAACGCTATTCTCCGGACGGAAAAGAAACCGCTCAGAATTTCTATGCCTGGAACAAAGAAGTGGCCAAGGTCCTTCCTCCCGAAGCTAAGCGAAGCCTCAATGAAGGATATATGAACTTTACCCATAAAGTGGTGAAAGGTCCGGATGGCAGGATTTATATCATTACCGAGCAGTACCGTACGGGTACGGATGCCGGTGGAATTGCGCTGAATATTCTGGGCGGTGGATATGGAAACAGCATGACAAAAGCCGTGGTGGGGAATATTCTCATCTTTGTATTAAACCCTGATCTGAAGATCGCAGAAGCCTTTTTTGTAGCCAAAGACCCTTCAAATGTAACCCTGCCTCCCGGTGCTGATTTTTATGGCAAGGGACTTATCGGTATTATGACCGAATTCCTGGGCGGCTTTGATTACCAATTCACCCAGACCAGCAATGACGGGAAAACCTTTAATATCGTTTATATTAATTACGACAAAGAAAAACACGAGAAAACAAAAAAAATCCTGGGTAATATCCTGCTGACAAAAGACGGGAAGCTTAAAACCGATAAAATTGACGTATCCGGCAAGTCCACTTCAAGTTATATTTACCCCGGTAAACCCGGCTACCTGATGATGGTCGACTTCCTGAAAAAACAGAAACAACTCGGACTGAAACTGGTGAAACTGAATGAATAATTGTGCAGCGACCGGCTACTCAAATGACACAGACTCATAATCAGAACCCTAAAATAGATTTACAAATTCCCAATTCAAATGCCATTTATTAATCAGTTATGGTGAGTTCAGGAATAGGATATATTGTTTTTGGTTTCTTGTTAATTCCATTAATTTTAGAGAATTTGTTAGGTATTAAGATTTCTGAGGATACAATGGGAATAGCGTACCTGTTTGAAGGAATAATATTGTGGTTTTTTGGAAAATGGAGAGAAAATAAGGGAGAGCGAGAATTAATCCAATTATGGGGAACAAGCAAAATAACAAAATATTATGATACATTTTTCTATATTCCAATTAGGTTCTGGGGAATAATCCTGACATCTATTGCAATTCTTATTTTCATTTTTTAATACTTTAATGATTAATTACATTTATGCTGCTTATCCCTGAAACAGATTCCTTGCATTCAATAGTAACATTAGTATTTACCGGATTTGGATAAACACTGAATGCTGATTCCTGTAAAATGGTCTTTTTAATAAAACGTCATTGTATTAGGTCTGTTCTATAATAACATCAATGTAAAAGGTTCCCTGTTAACTACTTTTAACACTATTTTAAAAGAAGGATTGTTTTTCCTTGTAAGTATAAGCAGGTTTTCATTATCATTCGATGTACACAGATATCCTTCACCATTCATATCACTAACACTTGAATTAAAGTTCCCACTCCACCGCCAATGTTCAACAGTAAACGAAACTTCTTTTCGGCTAAATTCAATATAATAAATAACCTCATCTTGCTGTTTCATAGTAAGTCCTTCACCATCAAATACTATAGGTGTATTCTTTAAGAAACCAACACCTCTGAAGCACTCCTCACATAGTTTCTTCTGCATTTCGGCTCCAAGGTAGTAACGATGTCTTTTAAGACTTTTAAATAGCTGCTGTGGTGATGCTGAAATCCCACAAGCGAATACCAGAATGATAATTAGAATTCTTTTCATTGTGCAAATTTAAAATCATTAATTTTAATCCAAATACATGCTTTGCAAACTCCAATACGGAGCATACAATGCCCGAGTTTGTTATGTTAATTTATTGCAGAAAGTGAACCTCATTGTTTTGTTTTGCTATTGTTAGTGTTAACGGAAAATGCCGAACCTGTTGGATTAGAGAGCAATATCAAAAGAATCAGTCTGCTTTTTTTCTATTATAAATCCAGTTTCCCAAAATACCACCAACAATAAAACTCAAAGTCTGAATTGCAAGTAACCACATATAAGCAATGCTGAGATCGTTTTCGTTTTGTGCAACTTTATTTTCAAACCAGTGTCCAAATACCCCTATACCAATGTAAGTTATTAATCCTAAAATTATTGATCCAAATAATATATATAATATGCGTTTCATTTGATTACAGAATTTTCCAGAACCATATTGACTCTGCATTTCTAAAATTAGAAAAAGTACCCTCCCAGGAAAGGTGCAAATTTATTCGGAACCACGAGGACAAAGAGGTTAAACGTGATTTATTAAATAAATCGATATGATCACCCTGATGACCAGGGCCCCAATAGTTTTGAAAGAATATTATCCCTGTATTTCCATCTATTTTATCAAAAACATCTTTCCCTTTGTACTTTTTAAAGGTAGGAGAAAAAGGCGAGGCAGAAGAGGCAAGCCAATTTGCAAGTTCTTGCGCCCGGATAGCATATTTCGGCTTATTTTTCTCCCACGACCAGGTCCCCGTATAACTTCTCATATCTAAACCTGAACGCAATAAGGATGCAGAAAGGTTTATTGCGCATTGGTCGGTATAGTCCTTAGTATTGAGTAGCGGGGCTTCGTCTTTGACAGTAGGATGATTGCTCCATAGTACAGAAAATTCTATCATTTTGAGAGGTCTGTTTTTGAAAATCCGTATTCCGGAAGTTTATGGTTTTCTTAATTGCTGAATCTTATGTTATTCTGCTTTGTATGTAAGTAAAAATAATTTTGTGAAAGAAGTTGTTTTGAAAGAAAATCGCAGGCCAAACAATAAAAGTGTAAAAGAGGGGATGAGAGAAGGATTTGCTGAACGAATTCTGTGTGTCAGTTTTTTATAAATTTTTTATATAAAATACAATTTTCGGAGCTGAGCCGGGCAAAGTAGATACCGTTTTCAAAGGGTTTTAGGTTAATAGTTGTAGGGTTCTGTTCCAGGGGCTGGTCAAGCATGAGCTGACCCTGAAGGTTGATCAGAGAAAGATGAAATTCATTCCGGACATTCATTCCTTTCAGGCTGACAGTAAACTCTTCGGATGCCGGATCAGGAAACAGCCCGAAGGAAATATTTACTATATCTGTTTCATCAATGGCATTGCCCAGGATTTCCGATTTCATGATGGTTCCAAGGATACCGGCAACGTATACCGAACCATCGTTATCGAAACAGACAGAATAAAAGTCGTTTTTAGTCCCTGGATTTTGCAGGTTCCAGGTGGTCCCGCCATCGGTAGTGACAAGGATGATCCCGGCTTCACCTACAGCATAACCTGTGAAACAATTGTAAAACCTGACAGACAACAGACTTCCGTGGTAAGTAGAGTTTTGTTCTGTCCAGGTCAGTCCGCCATCGGTAGTCATCAAAATATGACCACCCATCCCCACAACGTAACCGGTCAGGGGACCGGTAAAATATACCGAGTACAGGTCTTGGAAGAAGACCCCTGAATTCTGGGGAACCCAGGTAGTCCCTCCATCGGTTGTTTTAATTATGGTTCCAAGGCCACCGACAGCATATCCTGTATTAAGGTCGGTGAAAAAAACACCACAGAGGTTATCCTGAGTTATGGACGGTAAGAGGGTCCAGCTAATCCCTCCGTCGGTGGTTTTTAAAATTTGTCCTGTCTTCCCGACTGCATATCCTACATCAGAGTTAATAAAATAAAGTGAATAGATGTCGTAAGCACCTCCGGTCGGGATGATTGTCCAGGTAAGTCCGCCATTGGTAGTCTTCAGTATTCTCTTTTGAAGGATACTGACAAACCCGGTATTCGGATCTAAGAAGAACATGGCATTCATGCCAGCGGGCGATGCACCGGGATCAATGGTCGTAAAAGTAGTTCCATGATCGGTGGTTTTCAGGATTGTTCCGTTCTGAACCCCAAAATAACCGGTCGATCCGGTATAACAAGCAGCAGTCATATGAAGCATGTTCCCTGTCCTAATATTTTCAAAGGTTGAGCCTCCATCGGAAGTTTTAAGAATGGTACCATTAAGTCCAACGGCAATGCCGTTCTCCGGATCGGTAAAGAAAACAGAATTGGTTTGAAAGGGCAGTGACTGGGTAACCCAGGAATTTCCTCCGTCTAATGACTTAAGCATTACCTGGTCTCCGAAGATATAACCGTTATTTTTATCCGTAAAAATGATGGTGTACAGAGATATCTGGGACGAAGGTTCTACCGTGTTCCAGTTTGCACCTGCATCCGTTGTTTTAAGGATCACACCCGGCCAGCCGATCACAAAGCCGGTATCAGGGCTAATGAAATAGACGGAGCCTAAGACGGTCCAGGAGGAGCTAACCGCTTGCCCTGTCCATGTATCGCCTCCGTCAATCGTTTTATATATCGTATCCTGGCCTCCGGTCAGGTAGCCATGGCTGGGGTCCGTAAAAAAGACACAGAAAAAGAAATGATCACTTCCCTGGTTCATAGATATCCAATGAGCTCCTGCATCGGTTGTTTTCAGGAGAGTACCATAGAAACCGGCGACGTAACCGGTGTCCGCGTCTGTAAAGCAGACTGAGTTAAGTCTGTTGGTTGTTCCTGAAATGAGAGGGGTCCATTGCGCACCGCCGTTAGTAGTTTTAAGAATTACTCCATTGTCACCCACAACGTAACCAGTAAGAGAACCTGTAAACTTAACACAATTCAGGTTACTGGAAGTGCCCGAATTCAGATTGGTCCAGTTCACTCCGCCATCGGTGGTTTTCAGTAAGGTACCGGTCTCACCGGCTGCGTAACCTGTGCTGGGACTGGTAAAAGTAACAGAGATCAAAGTGTTTCCCTGTGGAAGTGGATTTATCCAATCCCAGTTCTGAGCACCGGCTGCAACCCCGGTCAGAAGCAATATCATTAAAAGAATGGATAGTCTCATAAACGTAATGTGTTATCCTAGGGTTATCTTCTTATATTTGGAACTTCATCATCTAAACAATGGAGTTTCCCGCGTTTTTATCAGTTTACTTGATCTAAATACAAATCTACGATAAAATTGGGTTGATCAGAAGGTAGCTATTTTTTTTATATATGGATTGATGTCCGTATTAATGGGCTTCAGGCAAATCCCGGTTTTCCAATTTAGCTGGTAATTAAATCCTCTAACACATATGAAGCCATCCAACCTGAACCCGAATCTAATCGCATGACCACCACATAAAATTCTCGCTGATTATCAAATGTTTAAATAATGGAGTGCAAGCTGTTATCACATGACCATCACATAAAGTATTCGTCTAAAATTTCATTCATCAAATTCTGACTTAGACGTTTGGTTTAAAAAATATTCACTCAACATCCTGAATATCAATATTAATTGGTTTAAGGAAACGTCTAAAATCGTCTAAACTAATTCCCAATTTCTTCCATATAGACGAATTTGGCCATCCCGTCTCATCGCCTGAAGGAGATTTCTCACCTTATCTTTTTTTTGCTTATCTGTCAGCACGTTAGATAATTTTTCCAATATTAGGGACTCGAAATCCTGCCTTGTTCCGGATTTGAATTTCTTGAGGTATGCCAAGACCATTTTCTTATAGTGGTCATCGTCGAAAGCTCTGTTTTTAATATAGGTGGCTTTATCATCTGTTGCGGCGGCAATACTGGCCTCAACATAAAAATTAGGTTTTCGACCGGCAATAAGATTATCTTTCTTCAACATGCTGGCAGCTTCATCTGTTATCGGCAATTTCTTTTGTACCCGGTCGAGTAAAACAACCTTAGTCAGAGGTAAATCCTTTTGTTCAATCAGCAACTTGGAATAGTTCTCATCTATGGAATGACCGTAAATCAGTAACGTAACTTTCTGAGGTTCTGAAAGAATATAATCAGGTAATGGGAAATACCGGTTACGCTGAGCCAGCACCATAGTATGGATTCCGTAACCCAAAGTATCAATCATCCCCAGATTGACCATCGCCTGAGACAAAAAAGGATTGCGGTATCGTTCAGGTGTTTTCTCTCCACCAGTATAATCGTCGGGGCTACCTTCATAAAAGCTTCCGGCATTGGTAAAAATGAGGCGGTCAACTTTTTCTGCCACGATAATCCGGCTATGCATAGAATAATCCTGATGTGCTATACAGTTATGAAGAGCCTCAAGTATGGAGCGGGTTTCATATTTGTTCACCGTTGTGGCGAGTAACTCATTGTCGGGAAAGAACTTATACTTAATGTTACGTATTTGCTGCATCACTTTTGTTGTATTCAGTAACATAGGAGAACCAAAGTGCTCATACCCTTTTTCTTCACCTTCAAGTTTCCATGTTATCTGAGCAATGACAGGAAGTAAAAAGTGTGAGGATTCTTCATGGCCTAGAAGAATGATGGCGGTGTTGGTTATTTTGCCATTAATCGTGACCTTGGCTCGGTCTAAAAACGTGATGGTATCCCAACTATCAATTTTATCTGCGAAATCTGCCCGGCTGTTTTTCCCCCTGAATTTTTCCTTTGAGACCCTAATGGCTTCAGGGTCTAGGTCATCAATGGTCGCTTTGTCGACAATCTTCGCAGACCAATCTTCCTGAGTATTGTATATGATTCGGATTAAATCAGGAAAGTTACGCAAGTCCGTTTTGTTACTTCTAATTCTTATGTAAGGAATCTTCCTGAAATGAGAGGGCTGAGCTTTAGCCGCCGGAATCCTGACTAAGGTTATGTGGTGATGATTGTATATGAATTCAAATGTTTCGAAGTTGATTCTGGGGAATAAAAGATTCCTAAGCCACAGTTCCAAATCCTGATTGCCTTCTTTGGCGGTGGTGAATAAGAAATTGGTTCCGACAATTTTATGCGAGCCATCCTCAACGCCCCATACTAAATAGCCGAAAGGCTTATTTGCTATGGTGGCACCATTACTCATGGCAGATATATATTCGCCAATGTTGTCGTTATTGATGCTACCCTTATTGAGCTTAAATTCTAACCATTGTAACTCATGAGGTTGTCCCACCAGTTCATCTAACAATTTATTGAGCTCAATATCAGTCATATCGTAATGTAACTATTCCCTAGTTGAAGTATTATGGTTTCGTACTCCTTATATTCCAAATCCTTGAATATTTCTTCCCATTAACAGAATTTATAAACCGTAACAGCTCTGTCTCTGAAATATGGTATTTTCCAGCCTCCACATTTTGTTGGGCAACTAACCAGCCCTTATTAATCCAATGGACTATTGTTTGTTTGGTCACGTTTAACAGGGAACAAACTTCTTTAGTGGTATAGATTACTTCCGTGCTTTTATTTAAGGCAGTACTAGTCTCGCCCTTGGAACGAGGCATTTCCTCGATGATTTTTGCGGAGATGGCTGAGGTTAACTTATCCATATTATCTTTAAAGCTCAGCATTAAGGAGGGTTCATTCTGATAGAAGTGTTTTAGGAACGTTTCTAATCTGCTACCGTAATCAAATCAATTTGAGCGGCATCAACAGCTTGTTTCAGTCTTTCCAAAAAAGATACACCGGCAAATGCAATAAAAGTATTTCCTACGTCCAAAAATGCTTTGGCCGGAGTTTTTACCTTGGGCTTATAAGGATTGGATATATTTTTTTATAAAATTACCGAGGTCAAATATAACAAACAAATCGTTTGACAAAAATCTGACAAAAAACCGGCAATTTTCGGGGAAAGTTGTTCCAAAGTTGTTCTCTGGAAACAGAAAACCCCCAAATAGTGGGGGTTTCGGTGTTGTAAGAGTGGGAGTTACTGGATTCGAACCAGTGACCCTCTGCTTGTAAGGCAGATGCTCTGAACCAGCTGAGCTAAACTCCCTTTTAAGGAGTGCAAAGGTAGAATTTTTTTTTCTTCTGCAAATTATTTTTTGTGATGGAGTACAAAATTCGCTCCTACATTGTCTTTTTGATGTTGGAAACCTTCTGGAGGTATAACCCTATCCTTGAAGCATGAAAGTAAGGGATGCTAATTAACCGGAAGGTCCGGCCTGACGGAGTCCTGGTTTCATCTTCCCGGAAGGTACCGGCATATAGCCTGATAGCTATATCGTGCGGGGCGGATTCCATGTATTGATGCAACGATCGCAGTTTACCTGAAGATCCCGACTTTACTTCTATCGGAATTAGCTGACCTTCAAAAAGATACACAAAATCGACTTCGGCCGAAGAAGTTTTCTTCTCTCTTACCCAAAAGGTAAGTGGTTGAAGGCTGCTGCTCATGCTGTAACGAATTTCCTGTCCCACAATATGCTCGGCCACTTTACCGGAATAAATGTCGTTGAGATTAGCTGTCCCGATGATCTCTTTCTGTATTCCTGTGAAGTAATTCAATAAGCCTGTATCAAAAAACTGCAAACGGGGTGACTTTTTCAGATCAGGCAGGCAAGGTAATCTTACATCGGTCAATGGATACATAAGATGGATCAGCATGGCTTTTTCCATGGCACGTAAGGATTCACCCACTTCTCTGGATTTATAGGCTGAATTGCCAAAACCCTTGAAACGGATACGGTTTCCAACCTCTGCAAAAACAGCACGTATACAATGCCTGACAATTTGTTGAAGATTCTGGTTCCTGCCATATTTTTCAACATCATCAAGGTACGATAACAGTAATGATTCATATATAGTGCCCAGAAGGCTATAATCTTTATGATTGACATAATTTTGTATCACGCCCGGCATTCCCCCAATCAGGGTGTACTGATGAAACAGCTTCAGGATGCGGTGGTTGGCAAAATCCGGTGATGGTATCTGAAGGAATATTTCCAGCGCTTTTTCCTCTTCTGTCGCGCTGAGATATTCTTCGAATGACACCGGCCGTACAATTAGATACTCCACTCTTCCAACAGGAAAACTGATTTTATGGCTGAAAAGAGATTCAAGCAACGAACCAGCCGCAATGATGAACAAATCAGGGTAATCCTCCATAAAATACCTTAATTGCTTAATAGCTGAATCCTCCTCCTGAATTTCATCAATGAATATCAAAGTGGATCTACCGGTATAGGTACAATTATTCTCAAGGAAAATCGCCTGCACCAATTCATGAATATCCTCAAATTTTCTGAAAAGTTTTTTATCGTTGTCTTTATCCAGATTTAAAGAAATAAATTGATCAAACTGTGTGGAAAACAATTGTACCAGCGTTGTTTTTCCAACCTGCCTGGCTCCACGCAAAATCAGAGGCTTACGATCAGCCTTTTGTTTCCAGTAGGACAAAGTCGATAATAAACTTCTTGAAAACATTACATTAAGTTGATTATAAATGAGTTAACCAGGATTATCATCATCCATTATTAAACTTTGTCACAAAGTTATGGTATTTTTTTTATATTCATGTCACAAAGTTGGGGCAATTTTAATATAATCCTGTATCAAAGCAGGGGCAAATCCACCAAACTCATTTATTTGAATCTTGCCGTTCTCATCCCCACTTTTCTTAGCTTTGTAACCGCTATGAAAAGGACCATCACTACCCTGCTACTGCTGTTACTGCTATCTCCTGCGTTTTCGCGTCAACCTGAACCCCCGCATGGCAAAGCCTCCCGGACTTCTGTGCCGCCACGCATAGACGGAGTGACGGATGAAGCTGAATGGAAACTGGCTGATGTCATCACCGGGTTCAATATGTTCGTTCCGGTGTACGATGTTCCTTCATCTTTTCAAACCCAGGTCAGGATCTTATACGATGACCAGGCCATCTATCTGGCAGCCACCATGTTTGATCCTCATCCCGACAGCATATTACGCCAGCTCGGAAACCGGGATGAAGAAAACCTGAATGCTGATTATTTTCAGGTTGGGTTTGACACCTATAACAACCAGCTCGACGCTTATTATTATAAGGTCTACGCATCCGGTGTACAATGCGACAGCAGGGAGGCCGACGATACCTACGACGGAGTCTGGACAAGCCAGGCCAGGATCTCGAAATCGGGATGGACGCTTGAAATGAAAATACCGTATTCCTCCCTTCGTTTTCCGAAAACCGAAATCCAGACCTGGCGGATGCAGGTCCTCAGGTCGGTGCGGAGATACAGGGAACTGGACCAATGGGTCCTGGAGGTAAAGGGGGCGCCCAACAGCCTGGTATTCTGGGGCTATCTGGACGGTATTAACAGGGTGGATCCGGTTACCCGTCTTTCTGTTACTCCTTACCTGTCGGCAACCTATGAAAACTTACCCCAGGACATTTCCGGCCAGAGCGATGACTCCTATTCCATCAGCGGAGGGCTTGACCTGAAATATGGCCTCGATGAAAGCTTTACTCTCGACATGAGTCTGCTTCCGGATTTCAGCCAGGTACAGTCCGACAACCAGATAAAGAACCTGACTGCCTTCGAGACTGTATACGAGGAACAGCGACCGTTTTTCAAGGAAGCTGTCGACCTCTTTCAAAAGGGAAACCTGTTCTATACCCGGAGGATAGGCCGGATCCCGCTGGGTTTTTATACGGTTGAAGACTCACTGAAGCCTGGAGAGAGGCTTGAAAAAAATCCCCCTGCGGCCAAACTGCTGAATGCAACCAAGATCTCCGGGAGAACAGCAAATGGGATGGCCATAGGGATCTTCAATGCCATTACCGATAACACCTATGCCACTGTGGAAGACACTGAAGGAAAAACCCGGAGGATACTGACAGACCCTAAAACAAACTACAACATTCTGGTTTTTGACCAGGCCCTCAGAAATAATTCTTCTCTCTATCTCATCAACACTAATGTGATCAGAAATAAGAACTATCCCGACGCCAATGTGACAGGCAGCGGATTAAACCTTTTTGATAAAAGCAACACGGTAAATCTGACTGCCTCCGGCGCCATCAGCCAGATTTACAGCAAAGAAGGCCGGCAAAACAGCACATTTGCCGATGAAATCGGTTATAAATACCTGCTTGGTTTATATAAGAAAAAAGGCCGGCTTCAATATGGCATCGACCGAAGCGTGATGGATGATCATTTTTCGGCCAATGATATGGGAATAACCCTCCACAACAACCTGCTCACCCATTACGGGTACATCTCCTTGAACCAGTTCGAACCCTGGTGGAAAATCAGGGAATCGCAGGTAATGCTGAAGTTTAATGATGACAGAAACTTTGTTACAAAAAAAATCACCGGCCAGTTTTTCGAGTTAAACGCCTACTGCACAAACCTCAGGTACTTATCGCTCTGGACAAACCTTTATATTGAATCCTCCGGTGGGTTTGACTACTATGAACCGAGGAAAAACGGCTGGTATTATTTAAAACCGCGTTACCACTCCATCGATTTCGGGTATTCCTCAGATTACCGTAAACCTTTTGCGCTGGACTGGACGATGGAGTATGTCTCTTCCAGTCAAAAGGATTATAGTGGCTTCAGCGCGTCACTGAGCCCCCTTGTCAGGGTAAATGATCACCTTTTCTTCGTTTATACTTTCAAAGGTTTATTCACCACAAACGACATCGGGTATGCAGCCACCGACAGCCTGGAGAATCCGGTTTTCGGTAAAAGGAACATCACCGAATTCGAAAATATTTTCTCCGGCCGGTATATGTTCCGAAACAACCTTTCCCTTAACCTGAGGCTTCGTCATTACTGGTCATCAGGAGAATACAGCAGCTACTATTACCTGAAAAACAACGGGGATCTTTCGGGCGAGATCCCCTATCCGTCAAAGTCTGACTTCAATTTTAACTCGCTGACCATCGACCTGGTGTTATGGTGGGAATTTGCACCAGGTAGCAGGCTGAACCTGATCTGGAAAAATGCCATTTTAAATGAGAGCCAACAAGTGGTACACAACTACTGGAATAATTTTAAAGACACCTGGAATTCGCCCCAGGATAATTCCTTTACGTTGAAATTTTTATATTATCTTGATTATCAATATCTTAAAAAACATAATAAACCATGAAGCGAATCATTGTTACAGATAAGGCCCCCAATGCCATTGGAGCCTACAGCCAGGCTGTAGAAGCCAACGGGATACTATTCATATCAGGCCAGATCGCCCTTGACCCGGCCACTATGCGGGTAGTGGAGGGTGGAGTCAGGGAGCAGGCTGAAAGGGTGCTGCAGAACATCAGCCACATATTGGAAGCCGCCGGTTATACCTTGTTTGATGTAGTAAAAACAAGTATTTTAATGACTGATATTGGTAATTTTACAGAAGTGAACCAGGTTTACAATAAGTATTTCGCCGAAAACCGTCCTGCCAGGGCAACCTACGAAGTCAGCAGGCTTCCCATGGGGGTGATGTTAGAAATTGAAGCCATCGCCATAAAGACGGATGCCTCCTGACTTCCATAAAAAGATGAACAAGATGATAAAGAATATTGTTCTGTTGGTTCTTGCGTTTTGCCTTACCGCAACGGCCCTCCGTGCAGATGAAGGTATGTGGATCCCGGCCCTTCTTCAGCAAATGAACGAGAAAGAGATGCAGAAGGCAGGTTTAAGGCTGTCTGCCGAAGATATATACAGTGTCAACCAATCCAGCCTGAAGGATGCGGTGCTGCTTTTTGGCGGGGGATGTACGGCTGAGATCGTTTCACCCCAGGGGCTCATCCTCACCAATTATCATTGCGGCTTCAGCCAGGTACAGTCGAAAAGCAACCTGGAACACGACTACCTGACCAATGGTTTCTGGGCGATGAAACAGGATGAGGAGCTCCCATGTAACAACCTGACAGCCGAATTGCTGATCCGGATGGAAGATGTGACCCTAAAAGTGCTGGAAGGTGTCAGGGATGACATGACTGAAAGAACAAGGGACAGCCTGATCAAAATAAACACGAAAATGCTCACTAACGAAGCCAGGAAGGGCAACAAATACGAGGTAAAGATAAAGCCCTTCTATGGAGGTAACGTGTATTATCTGTTTGTCGTTGAGGTCTTTAAAGATATCAGGCTGGTGGGGGCGCCACCCTCCAACATCGGTAAATTCGGAGGGGATACCGACAACTGGATGTGGCCCAGGCATACCGCGGATTTCGCGGTTTTCAGGATTTACACGGGCAAGGACAACCTTCCGGCAGAATATAGTAAAGACAATATACCTTACACGCCGAAGAAACACCTTCCCATCTCCTTAAAAGGGTATGAACAGGGTGATTTTACCTTTGTTTACGGTTTCCCGGGCCGAACGCAGCAATTCATACCATCCTGGGCTGTTGAACTGATCAGCCAGGTTGAGAATCCTATTCG
>JAPLDE010000067.1:18194-84727 GCA_026391855.1 Bacteroidota bacterium
ATCCTATTCGTATCACACTTAGGGGGAAGCGGCTGGAAGCGATAAACCGTTACATGAACCAAAACCCGCTGACCCGGCTAGGTTATGTAGCCAAGGCAGCTACCATTGCCAATGGCTGGAAAAAGTGGCAGGGTGAGCTGAACGGGCTGAAACGCCTGCATACTCTTCAGAATAAAAGAGAACATGAACTGGATTTCCAGGCCTGGGTATTTGCCGACCAGCAACGAAAAACCAAATACCAGCATCTGCTCAAAGAATTTGAAAACACCTACAAGGCTATCACGCCGCTTGACCAGGCAGCCATTTATTACACCGAAGCCGGTCAGGCCATTGAAATGATCGCCTTTGTGAACCGGTTCGGCAGGCTGATCTCGCTGAGCCGGGAGTCGACAACCTCTGAAGAACAGGTCAATAATGAACTTGATCATCTTAAAGAGGGGATCAAAAGTTTCTTCAACAATTACAACCCTGGTATTGACCAGGAAATCATGCCCTTTCTTCTGAGGGAATATGCCTCAAATACTGATCCTGCTTACAGACCAGCCATCTTTGCCTCCGTATCCAATGAATGGAAAGGAGATTACTCCCGGTATACATTCAATCTTTTCCGGGAATCTGTCTTTACCTCGGAAGAAAAGATCACTTCCTTCCTTAATTCTTACAAACGGTCAAAATACAAAAAGCTGCTGAAGGATCCGTTTTACAAGCTGGCCTTTAGTATTAATGAAGTTTATGCGGAGAAGATCCAGGATCAGTTACAAGTTTACAAAGACAAGATCGACAGCCTGCAACGGATCTATACCCGGGCTACCATGGAGATGTCGCCCGGGAAGCGGTTCTACCCCGATGCCAACCTTACGCTGAGGGTGGCTTATGGCAGAATAATGGATTACCACCCTAAAGATGCTGTTGATTATCAGTATTTTACTTCCCTGAAAGGGGTGATGGAAAAAGAGGACGAAACTGTTTACGACCTGGTGGTGAATCCTGTCATAAAGAAACTGTATCAAACCGCTGATTTTGGTCCTTATGCCGACAAAGACGGTGAACTTCACACCTGTTTTATTGCCAGTAACCATACCAGCGGCGGGAATTCAGGCAGCCCTGTTTTTAACGGGGATGGTCAGCTGATCGGCATCAATTTCGACAGGAACTGGGAAGGAACGATGAGCGATATTAACTATGATCCGGAGCAGTGCAGAAATATCACTGTTGATATACGTTATTGTTTGTTTGTAATGGATAAAGTCTGCGGAGCCGGGCACCTGCTGAAGGAAATGACCCTGGTCAGATAAGCCGGGTTGCCTGGTATTTTTATTCGGCTACCGGATCAATTTCTGCCAGGTAGTGCATCCAGTAATACCTGTCGATGCGCATCTGGGTAAGCGGGCTGCTGTTTTCCAGCTTAATGAAGGAATCAACCTGTTGCGGCCAGTATTTCGCAGCACTTTCAATATTTTCCAGCACACTTTTTTCTGCTGATCCGGATTCAACAGGTGTAGTAGCCGTGTTTTGGGAAATACAAACCGAATGACCGGGTCCGGCAGTTGTGGTGCAACTATTTTTCAATGAAGAAGGGTTAGCCGCGCAGGTATTTGTGGTAACGACGGTTTTATGATAATTTCCTGCATGAAGAACAGTCCTGAAAACAGCCGTGTTGACAGACAATATACCTAGTACCGTTACCATAACCGGTAATAATACGACTTTTATTACATAACTGGTTATAACAGAGATTGTTGACATGACTTCTGGTGTTTGGGTTTTTTAATGTGGGGTTGATTTTGTTTGATAATATGACGCAAAACTACCCCCATTGTTACAACCCCGCCATAAGAAATCGGCAAAAAAGGGAAAAACCCTGACTAATGGAGAAGAAACGCCTTCAAATCCGGATTCTGAGAGAACTGGTCTCTGAATTTACCCGGCAAATTTCATTGGATTCCGTAAACACCTTGATAATCAATGAAAATGAAATCAGGCAGGGGCTGGTCCCTGTCACTCATTTCTTTTCTTCATCTTCTATCAAACTTTCTCTTAAATCAAGTAATTCCCGATGTCGTGAAAGCGCTTCATTCCTTTCCTTTTTGAGGAGATTGATAAAATCTTTAACTC
Organism: Bacteroidota bacterium; assembly: GCA_026391855.1. Taxonomy (GTDB): domain Bacteria; phylum Bacteroidota; class Bacteroidia; order Bacteroidales; family CAIXZF01; genus JAKLIX01. Next base: position 20,310 of record JAPLDE010000067.1, read on the forward strand.
CGACAGGTTCATTGCCATTTGCATGGATCAGCACTATACTCCCGTTTACCGGCCATTGCCCTTTGGCAAGCCAGGCATCACTCCCTACCGGGATAAGCCCGAATTTCAAAATCCTGTTATAAATTTCTTTATCAGAAATAAGACCCGTAAAACGATCAATTCCTCCTTGCCATCTTTGTTGAGGGTCCATCCTGTGCAGCGAACATAATCCGTAATGACCTGTCCCGAAGCCATTTCCGGTAACAATATCAGTATCAGGACTCCTTTCAGGATTAACCTGAACCACTGCCTGTTAATTAAATGCAAAATATAGTTATACATTTAATAAAAGAAACTGAACCAGGCAATAAGGTTGCTTTAACTTTTTACAATGAATCACTTTTCAGTAACTCATTTCCAAATTTCCAAATTTCCAAATCATCTATCAATCCTCCGTCTTACCTTAGTCCAAGTTTCAGTGATCAGGAAACTCTCCTCCATATAACCAACCATTTTTTCAAATTTTTTCATGGGTACGGCAAAGGACAGCAGGTGTCCGGACACACAGGGCCGTGCTGAAGGATCGAACATGCCGATGACCGCCCTCGGCCTTTCCGCTTGAATTTCCATGTATGGATAATGAACAATGGAACCGCAACCGGCTCCAAAGGGGGTAAAGGTACCGTTAGGTTCAACCTGGTCGAAATTAGCCAGGGTGAACAGCCCGGAAAGCACATCGGGAGGGGCAAAGAAGACAACCACCTCGGGATTGTCGGTTACCCGGAGCTGATCCCATCTTTTAAAAACAATGTTCAGTCCTTTTTTCGACAAATTCTGCTGGTGTTTCATCAATTCATTTACCATTTCAGGTGTCCGGATATACCTTTCCCCTTCCATTTCTTCATTCCCGCATGAAAGAAAATACTCGAACCCCGGCCGCATTTCATTGGTAAAACCAAGATACCTTTTTGCGCCTCCACAGTTGACCGCATCTGCCTGATAAACAATTGATTTCCCGTTTCTGACCTTTACCAGTTCGCCGATCAGACAACTCCAATCCCTTGATTTTTCTGCCCATTGGGCTCCTCCGTCACCCGAGGTATAGTAAAATGTAATGGAGGAAATTTTCTTTAAGTTCTATGTTCATGGTAAAAAAATGTTGTTTTTCCTGATAAGTACAATAATGTCAGGCATTTTGTGCACCAGTATTGCATCGACCCAGCATAACCGGAATATGCATCACATGCAGCTAACTAAATTTACTGCACCCTTTTTCATCCTTCACCTGGTAAAATTAAACATTTCCTGAACCCGAATACCAGAACACCCGAACACATTTTAAAACTCGATCTTATAGCTCAGGTTGGGTATTACCAGCTGGTTAATATCACTTTTAACCGTTTGGGTCATTTTATCAAAATAATATCCATTTAACTCTTTATAACCCAATACGTTAATAAAATTGAATGCCCATATTCCTGCATACTTTGGTTTGTTAACCCGATAGGTGGTTGAAAAGGAAAGGATGCACGCACCGGGTTTACGTTGTGTGAAAGCCCGGGACACATCTTCAACAATATCCTGGGCGGCATAAGTTGCGGTTATATCCACCGGGTTCATGTAATCCCCACCCATCAGGCAGAGCTTGCCATTGATATTGAAGATATTGTTGTTGTTCCGGCCTGTATTCCACTCCTTACCTACGAGCAGGTTAACCACATAATTCTTATTGAAGCGGGCGTTTCTCTCAATCCCGTCTCCACCCCGGTACTTCGAATCGAAGAGAGAAGCGGTAAAAAGATAATAATAGCCCTGGTTCAGAAACCGTTCAACCGTAAAATCAACTCCAATATTTCTTCCTTTTCCTTTATTTATGAGTGAATCGTTAAAATACATCCCACTTTCGAGGTTTTGCAGGGAATAATAAGTGTTTGGAATGACAGGGATGCTGAACAGCATTTGATAGTAAGGTTCAATTTTTAAACGGGTTTGACTGTTCAGTTTCACTTCATAGGAGAGGACAACATGGTGAGCCTTTGAGAAGTCAAGGTTTTTGTTTGGTTCTGTGGTACCGGCAGCTGATTGTTGCCTGACCAGGTAGAAATTCAGCATTTCAAGCTGACTGTGCAGTCCGTAAGACAGGGCAATGGTCCGGGAAGGATTCAGTTTCCAGCTCAGCCCGATGCGGGGTTCAAGGCTGGTATTCCTGTTCAGCACAAAGTACTGGGTGTGCAAGCCGAGGTTGGCAGTTAATTTTCCTGTCATTCTTAAGGTTGACTGTGAATATACCTGAAGCAGATAACTGCTGCCATGGTCCATCACGTAAGTAAGCAGATTGTCCTGGCCGACCGGGGCTTTTTGAATATCCAGATTATACTGAAGCCGGTCCAGTATAAACCCTGTTTTATTGGTATGGAGCGGGCTGAATTTGTGGTTGATAAAGCCGGAGAGCGAGTATTTCCAGGAATTGTTATCAATCTTATTGGTGGGGAACAGCACTCCTGCTGAATGATAGCTTTTCTGGAGCAAAGACAGCCCGTTTCCGGAAGCGGCCAGCGAGGTGCTGATAAAGGTTCTGTTTCCGGAAGTCCATTTGTGATTTAATCCCAATGCGCTCATAAAGAGGTCGGTACGATATGATTGTTTGTCGATGTCCAATTTCCATTTAGCTGAATCTTTTTTGGCATCCCTTCCCTGGTAGTCGAGGGCTCCGATTCCCCAGAGGGAGAAAGTCCCGGCATTTGCTGTCGGAAAGTTCAGTTTAAACGACAGATCCTGATATTTGAGTTTTCCCATTTCAGGAGGAAGAATGGGTGCGATAAGGGCAAAGGTGGAATACCTGTAATTAAACAGGTAGGAAGCCTTACCTCCTTTTATCAGAGGACCTTCTGAAGAAACGTCCATACCGATGACTCCTGCCTGTAAGGTATACTCCCTTTTATCGCTGTTGCCGGTGCGCAACCTGATGTCAAACACTCCGGAAAGAGCATTTCCATATTCTGCAGGAAAAGCGCCGGTAATAAAATCGGAGTTGGCCAGCACCTGGCTGCTCAGTGCGGTTATACCGCCAGCCCCCACTGAAATGATATTGGCAAAGTGACTGGGGTTGTTGATCTCCACTCCTTCCATCCGCCAAAGCAGCCCCTTGGGTGCATTTCCCCTGATGACGATACCATTGCTTCCGAGGTTGCTTGATACCCCGGCAAAAGAAGAAGCAAGCCGGGCAGGGTCGTCGAAACCACCGGCATAACGGTTGGCTTCCTCTACACTCAGCTGCCGGGCACTCACCGTTGCCAGGGCATTGATAGGGTCACCCTTGTCGGCCCTGATAACAACCCCTTTCATACTAACGGCATTTTCTTTCAACCCGGCATTAAGGACCACTTCCTTTCCGGAACCAACCAAAACCTCGTTCATAATCAGCTCTTCATATCCGATAAAACTCATTTTGACCGTATACCGGCCTACCGGAACATTCTTAATACTGAAGTCTCCATTAATATCAGTTGACGAACCCAGCAGGGGATTTGTTCCCATCACCACTACATTGGCCCCTGGCAAAGAAACCTGTGTCTCCCTGTCAACTACTTTCCCTTTAACGGTTTGTGTGACCACTTGTCCGGCTGCCGGAAAAAAAGCAACACAAAACAACCCCTGAATAATCATTAACCTGAAATTCATAGATGAAATTTTAATATTTTTGCAAAGGTCGCGGGAGCGAATAAGGCTAACAATACTGAAATATCAGTATTTATGGAGAAAACAACAGAACAGCTTCAGAAAGAGTATGATGCGTTGCTGAACACCCAGTGTTTTACTGAAAAGGACCTGGATTACCGCATACTGGAGCAACATATTCCTCACCTGGAAAGGATCAGTGAGATCAGCAACAGTGTGATCATGGTCTTCGACCTGTATAAAAGGGAGCATGTGTATGTTTCCGCCAATATTTCGCACATCCTGGACCTGGACCCTGACAAGTGTCATGGTGAGCCCAGCTATATTAACGAAAGGATCCATCCGGATGACCTTTATTGTATGCTGGATGCCGGGCTGTATTTCCTGAAATACGGGCTGACCATCCCGGTGGAAAAGCGAAGAGAGAGTAAACTGGTGAATACCTACCGGGTATTGAATGAAAAGAACAAGTATATCCGGGTGATCGAGCAGCAGATCTGCATTGAAAATGATATTCGCGGAAACGCCTGGCTGTCCCTGGGCATTATCGATATTTCTCCCGACCAGTCACCCGATGCTCCATTTCGAAGCCGGCTGATCGATACCCGTTCAGGGGCCATTTACCTCTTTCCTCCCCAGAATAAAGAGGATATGCTCACTTCGCGTGAAAAGGAAATTCTCCAGTTGATCGCTAACGGGCTGATCAGCAAACAGATAGCTGACAGGCTGTATATCAGTGTAAATACCGTTAATACCCACCGTCAGCGGATACTGGAAAAACTCAGAGCCGACAATACGGTGGAAGCTATCAGGTATGCTTCGGGATTGGGAATCCTGTGAGAAAGGTTATGGAGGGTATGAAGGTTATGAAGGTTATGAAGGTTATGAAGGTTATGAAGGTTATGAAGGTTATGAAGGTTATGAAGGTTATGGAGGGTAGTAACAATTTATTAAATATATTATAATGAAAATCAAGGTTTTATGTATTTTGGTTTTTGGTACTTTTGGTATTTTTAACCAGGTATCTTTTGCTCAGGTTCCCGGATGGTTGTGGGCTAAATGTTCGTCAGGGTCGGGAATGGATTTGGCTTACTGTATAACAACAGATTCCCAGGGGAATATTTATCAGGCCGGAAGGTTTGATAGTTACACCCTCATTTTTGATACCATTACACTGACGAATTCGGGATACATTGATCTTTTTCTGGTAAAATACAATGCCAACGGACATGTTGTCTGGGCAAAAACAGCAAATGGGCCGGGAAATGATGAAGTCAGGGCCGTTGCTGTGGATCCGTCAGGAAATATTTATATTTCAGGCGAATTTGACGGATCGTTTCTGAACTTTGGTACTATAACATTGACAAGTAATGGAAATGCGGATCTTTTTCTTGCCAGGTACGATTCAGATGGAAATGTTGTCTGGGCCAGAAGCACAGGTGGTTTATCGACAGAATCCTCAACTTCCGTTGCCTGCGATCTGTCAGGTAATGTTTACATCACCGGAGAATTTGGCAGTTCAACCATCACCTTCGACACTATAACCCTGACGAACCATGGTTTATACCTGGCAAAATACGATCCCAGCGGAAATGTTTTATGGGCTAAATGTGCAGACGGAACAAACTCAGGTTACCCCGGATCTGTTGCAACCGACGCTTCCGGAAACTGTTATGTAACAGGGTATTTCTGGGCTCCCTCTCTTACCTTTGGCAGTGTAACCCTGACAACTGCCGATAACGGTGAAATTTTTCTTTTAAAATTCAATTCTCAAGGAGATATAATTTGGGGAAAATCTGCAGGAGGTCCTTTAACTGATAATGGCTGTTCCGTGGCAGTGGATGCATCAGGTAATGTTTATGTGTCGGGAATATTTTACAGTCCTGCCATTATGTTTGACTCCATTTTCCTGACCAATGCAAGTTTTAGTGGTATTAACGATGATCTGTTCCTTGCCAAATACGATGCCGAAGGAAATGTGCTCTGGGCCAGAAGCGCAGGAGGGACCTATATCGATGAAGCACGGGGTGTTGCTGTAGATGGATCAGGCAATGCATATATAACAGGAATATTTAACAATCCCACCCTGGTCTTTGGTTCCACTGTTTTGTCTAATGCGGGCCAGGATGATCTGTTTGTAACAATGTACGATGCCAATGGCAATATCAAGTGGGCAAAAAGTGCCGGTGGATATTATTATGATGAAGTTACTGCCATTGCTTTGGATGCTTTAGGAAGTATTTATTTGACCGGGCAGTTCAAAAGTAACACGCTCATCTTTGGTCCTGATACATTAATGAATACTGGTCTGTGGAATATTTTCCTTGCCAAAGCAGGGGTTATCGGTGTAGGTATGGATGAGATAACCGATCCCTTAAACGTGAAAGCTTTTCCAAATCCTGTCACAGATTACCTTTATGTTATTGTTCCTCAACAATCTGAAATAGAGATGTCTGATATAACCGGAAAGGTCATTAAAACAATTAAAACCGGGGAAACAAAGACGACATTAAATGTTTCCTTTCTATCTGGTGGTATTTATGTTTTGAAGGTAAAGGCTGAAAATCAGGTGTTCACCACAAAATTTGTAAAAGAATAACCTACTCAGCCGGATTTGTTAACCGGTTGGACTGGTTCAGCAGAGAGTTGTTTCAAATATTATTTGCGCCGTTAAACATAAGCGTCCCTTTTTAAAGGAATATGAGGTTTTATTCAAAGAACTCCTCTTTGAAATTAAGCAGGTATAGCCTGGTAGTGGCGCGGGTTACCGCAGTATACAGCCAACGGAGGTATTCGATATTCACCATATCTTCGGTAAGATAGCCCTGGTCGACGATCACATTTTCCCATTGCCCTCCCTGGGTTTTATGACAGGTAAGGGCATAGGCAAATTTCACCTGTAATGCATTGTAATACTTATTGTTACGTACTTTTTCAAGACGATGACGCTTATTGGGAATCTCCATATAATCGGCCATCACTTCCTGGAAGAATTTATTGTGATCGGCAAAAGAAAGAGAGGCCGCTTCGCTGGTCAGTGTGTCCAGCAGGAGGATCACTTCCAGGTCCGTTTCCTCCGGGTAATCGATAAGCCTGATCAGGGCCTCCGCGAAACGGAAGCCATACAATTCGGTCCTTTTCTTTATCCGTAGCACTTCAACGATATCACCGTTGGCGATAAAACCGGCGGTAGACTCTGCAGGCAGCCAGAAATAATTATTTCTGACTACCATCAGGTAATCGCCGGCTCCTATTTCATCTTCCCTGAACAGTATCCTGTTCCTGATCCCCTGGTTGAAAAGATTCGCTCTTTTATTTGAACGTGTTACAACAACGGTATTTTCCAGGTTATCCCTTGAAAAGTGGGTATTCAGCAGCTCTTCCAGTTCCTGGGGCGGGAGCTGAACGATGTCCTGGTAGTTTTGTAAGCGGAAGAAAGGTGGTTGTGGCTTTTCCTCCCCGATTTTTTGCCTTATCCTGGTGGCATTGCTCAGGATACCCGATTCTTCCGCCTGACGCATTACTTCCGTCAGTTCAAACGAATCCCCGTCGGTATGGAAATTACTTTTCAGATAGGCAGGATCGAGGGCAGGGCTGTTCAGGCTGCCTACCGGCGGAAGCTGGGCCGTATCGCCCAGAAAAAGGAGAAAATTATTTTCATTGGAGAACACATAGTGAAAAAGATCGTCGAGCAGGCTTTTCCCCGAAAAGAATGAACCGTCGGCAGGACTGGTGAAATCAGGGATCATGGAAGCTTCATCGATAATGAACAAGGTATCGCTGTGGGGGTTTGGCATCACCGACAGGTGGACCGAACCGTCGGATGAGGATTGCGGACGGTAGATTTTCTTATGGATAGTATAGGCCCTTTTTCCTGAATAGCCCGAAAGCACCTTGGCTGCCCTGCCCGTGGGAGCCAGCAGTACGGATCGTTTGGCCATGGCAGGCAGAATTTTCACCAGGGCTGAAACAATGGTTGTTTTACCTGTACCGGCATATCCTCTCAGGACAAAAACAGGACGGTCGGATGTTGAGAGCAAAAACCCCGAAAGCCTGGCAATGAGTGTTTTTTGCCCTTCCGTAGGCTCATAAGGGAACTGACGAAGAAAATTATCGTTGATCTGCTTTTGGTTCATTCAAATAATCCTTTTCCTTTTACTATTTCAATCCGATGTTTATAAAGGTTAAAAAGGATATCCGATCCCAAAGTTCCACATGATATCGGTTGGGTTCATAAACCTGAGATCGACCCACCTGACGGGTTCATCCAGGGCAGGGTCCCTAAGTTTGATCGCTCCGTCGAGACGGAAAATAAAGAAGCTGAAGTCGAGACGGAACCCGAAGCCGGCATCCAGCGCCATCTGGCGGAAGAAGACATCCCATTTGAACTCACCCCCGGGTATCTGCTCGCTGGGGTTGAGCAGCCAGATATTTCCGGCATCTCCGAAAAAGGCGCCGTTCAGCCAGCCGATGATGGGGAAACGGAATTCGAGATTAGACTCAAGCAGTATGTCTCCCATTTTATCATATTTATAGATGCTTGATGCATCATTAAACGATCCCGGGCCCAGTGAACGAATGGCCCATCCTCTCATACCATTGGCCCCGCCGGCATAAAATCCTTTATCGAACGGCAAGGCTTCAGAATTCCCATAAGGGTATCCCAAACCCAGCGCAGCCCGGTAAACCACGGTTGTCCCTCTCAAATCATTATAAAACCTGAAATCTCCATCCCACTTTACGAATTGGGCGTAAGAAATCCCAAGTAAGGTGTAGTGGCCCGACTCAGATTGCCTGCTGATTCAAAATTACTTTTAAGGTAGAAAAAGTTTCCTTTACGGTTGATCCTCTGGTTATTAAAGATATAACTATAACGTAAAGCCATAACCAGGTGGTCGGTGTACTGGTCTGTCAGCCTTCGGTCATTTATTGAATTCAGGTAGGCGGTAAAGGTGGAATCGGGGAATATCCTGATGGAGTTGATCTCTATCGGGTTCAGTATATGCCGCTTATATTGGCTTTCCTTCCAGTCGTAACCGAAAGTAAGTTCAGCCAGGTATCTCCGGAAACCACTTCTTTCCTGGAAGTTGAACCCCGAGTTGATGGTGGTTTTGGGTCTGAAGTATCTTGGAAATCGCTCCGGGTTCATCGGTACCAGGAACTTGGGAAAAATCAGGCTGACCTGCACACCGGTTTCATAAGTGTTGAAAAAGAGCGTTTTAGCTGAAGAATTGAATTCTCCGAATCGTTTTTGCATCTCCATGGCACCCTTTAGCTTCACATCCAGCTGTTCAACACCCCGAAAGATATTCCTGTTCTCGAAAACGACATTGGCAGCCAGTCCGTAATCCCCGCCCGAGTTTGTGCCTTCCGTTTCCAGCGACAACGCCATGACCTTGTTCCTGGAGAGCTTAATGTTGCAGTCCAACACACCGGATTTTACGTCCTGAGGCTGAATTCTTGAGGATAACGGGTTAAACTCTATATTAACAAAACGGAAAAAATGAAGATCACTCAGCCGGGTATAGGTCTGATCCACATCATCCAGCCTGAACAAGGAGCCCGGTGTAAGAAAGATATTTTGGGTAATGGTGCGGGGACGAATTTTAAGATCATTTTTATAGATATAGAAATACCTGCTGATCAGCTTTCCTTTTACATTGGTGGTTGAATAGAAACCAAGCGTATCGTAAGCCGTAGTGTCCTGGGCAAAAGGCTCATAATCAGGATAAACAGAAACATTCCCAAGGTAATATGGTATATGCCGGATGCCGACCCTGGCTGAAGTTGAATCGTTCAGCAGTAATTGCGGATTACTAAGTAATAATGTCAGATCTATTTCATTGGAATTCAGCGAACTATCAACCTGAAAGGAGATATAATCTTTCGAAAAGTAGTAATAGCCCTTATTCTTCAGCAGGTTAGTGATCCTAGCTCTTTCTTCATCAAGGGTGTATACATTATACGGATGTCCTTTCCTGAGCAAGGTATTATCTTTCTCCTTTTCAACAAGGGCCCTGATGGTATCATCCTGGAAGGTCATATTGATATTCCGCAGCAGGTAAGGCTGGCCGGATTTAATTTTATAGGTGACCCCGGCCAGTTTCCGGTGGTAGTGGTACTCAGTAGAAACCACCGAATGGAAATACCCGATATTATTCATATAGGTCTTCATGTGGCGGCCGCTGGTATTACAGAGGTGGGTATCGAGAATGACGGGTTTTTCAGCGATTGACCGGAGGATCCACCTTTTAAACCTGGTTTCCCTGCCCCTGCTGGTTACCTGGTATGTATAAAGCTTTAACCTCAGGAGTCCAAGTGTTTTAGTATTCGGCTTTTGCATGATAAAACCCTGAAGATCAGATACTCCGATTTTCGGTTTATCAATCTTTATCCTTGTTTTTGACAGCAGGAATTCGTTCTTTCCCAGGTCCCTGGTGGTTGAACAGGAAGACAGGAACAACAGGAAAAGGAGTCCTGTCCACAGGAAAAAAAAGTGTATTCTCAGGTGATGGTTCATTCTACTTACAAACCTACATAAAAAATACAACTTCCTTTCAGCTTATAAAGTTGAAATCTTGCCTGGAAATTCGTATCTTAGTGCTGATGTGCAAGTTAAATTGAAAGGAGAAGGTTATGTCAGAGTTATTATGGAAATATATGGAAGAGCGGCTGCAGCAGAAAGGCTATCTTCCTGTTATCGGGCGTCATGGCCCGGTAATTACCATTTCACGGGAGGCGGGTTGTTCAGCCAACCAGATCGCCGGGCTGGTGTTGCAACAAATAAAATCGACGCATCACGACAAGGACAAGCACGGGTGGAGGATCATTAACAAGGAGATCGTCCAGCTGGCGGCAAAAGAACTGGAGGTGACACCGGATAAAATCCAGTATGTTTTCAAGGCAGAAGAGAAAAAGCTCCTTGATGAGATGCTGGCAGCCTTATCGAGCCGGTATTATAAAAGCGACACGGTGATCAGGAAAACCATCATGAAAGTGATAAAATCCATTATTGATGATGGCTTTGTTATCATGGTAGGCAGGGGCGGAGTGGCTTTTACCAAAGGCCGGGTCAATGCTGTTAACGTGATGCTTCATGCCCCGCTGGAATGGAGGGTGGATAATATCTGCCGTAAGTATGGCACTGAAAAGAAGAAAGCCGGGGAAATGGTGAAAATCACCGATCATGAGCGAAAGCTGCTGATTGAGCATTTTTATGGCAGTAAGACGGATTACACCATATATGACGCAGTTTTTAACGCTTCAACCTTATCGGCTGAGCAGATCGCCGGGACCATTTTTGCGCTGGTATGGGAAAAACAAATGATATAAGGGAGCAGCCGTTCATCTTTCCAAAGATTTTCTTATAAACCCCGATCAGACAAGATCGTATGGCAGGGTTTCGGAGCTGGCAGGTGAAGGCTGATTGTCCGTTTTCAGGCTATTATGTTTTTGCTCCAGAGCGCTGCAAGGAATATTCTATAAGGCATAATGGAAATTTTATCCACTCTTCGTTCCGTCGGCTCGTTGCAAACGATTATGGATTTCCGGGGATTCAATTCGTTGGTAAAGGTAAGTATCCCTTTCAGATCTTTTGAATCCAGTCTATTGGCGCCCTTCACTTCAATGGCGATTTCGCCGTCGCCCAGAATAAAATCCACTTCCAACCCTGTTTTCGTTCTCCAATACCCGATTTGGAAATCCAGGCTGTGATAAGAGCGGAATGCCACAATTTCCATCAGTATAAAATGCTCAAAGGCTTTTCCAAAGAGTTCCCCCCTTTCCTCGGAAATATACCTTTTTGTAATTACCCCAGCCACTCCTGTATCAAAAAGATAAAATTTGGGAGTCCGGGTAATTACCATACGGTTTTGCCGCCTTTTATACGGATCGATCATTATCCCCATCAGGGTATCAATCAGGATTTGGTAGTATTCTCTGACAGTTTTGGAATCGATACCACAATCCCTGGAGATATTCAGGTAATTGGTCATTTCTCCGTGTGAAAACCCAACCGAATCAAAAAAACGGGAAAAAGACGGGATATTTCGCACTAACCCTTCCTGGATCACTTCTTCCATAATGTAATCCTGAACATATGCCCTTAACGATCTTTTAGCGTCCGGCTGCTGAAAATGGGAGGGAATCATCCCTTTATTTAAAACATCCAGAAGACTCCAGTCCCGTAGTTCAGCAGTCACCAGGGGAAACAATTCGTACCTCCATGCCCTGCCACCCAGCAGATTGGACTGACCCCGTTTTAACTTCCGGGCACTTGATCCGCATAAGACAAACTGGATTCCTTTATTCTCGATCAGCCGGTGCACTTCATCCAGGATATGGGGAATCTTCTGCACCTCATCAAGAATTATCGGTTTCCGGAGCTGTTCCGTAGGAAGGGCATCCAGTTCTTCCCCCAGCAAAGCCGGGCGATTTGTAAAGCGGAAAAACAAATCCGTATTTAAAAAATCAAAAAATTTGCTCTCCGGGAAAAGACCGCGTAATAAAGTCGATTTGCCGGTTTTTCTGGGACCCCACAAAAAGGCAGATTGCCCTGCCGGAAGTTCAATTTTCAGTAACCGCTCAATTTTTTCCATCGCTTTACAAAGATAAGTAACATTTTCGGAACTAAACCTAAAATTAGATGCTTTTTTCGGAATGTTATCCGAAAATGGCACATATTTTCCTGGCAAACGGAATACTGATTGTTCAGATACCTATTAGATAGCCAAAAATGCCCTTTGGTTCTTGCTTTCATTGTCAATTGGCAATTAATAATTTACCCTGTATTATCGTGTTATTGACCGTGATAAGACTTATCTTTGTCTTCAACAGAAGAAAAATAAAGACATACGCTGGAAACAACGCTTCAGAAATTTCACCAAAGCGCTCTCGCAACTGGAGAAGTTTGTTTTGAAAGGTGAAGACCTGAATGAGATGGAAGAGCAGGGATTAATTCAATCTTTTGAGTACAATTTTGAATTGGCCTGGAACATGATTAAGGATTATTATGAATACCAGGGAGTTACTGATATTCAGGGAAGCCGGGATGCTTTTCGGCTGGCATTTAACCGGGGTTTAATCAGGGATGGAGAAAATTGGATGAAAATGATTGAAAGCCGGATAAAGACATCACACATCTTTAATGAAGAAACGGATGATGAAATTGCACAAGCAATTCTATATACCTATTTTGACCTGTTCGACCAATTGCATAAAACAATGTCAGATTTTTTAACAGGACAAGGCAGCTTGTTCGCCGGGGACAGCAAATGAAGTTCGGTTTAAAAGACGATATCATACAGAAGATACAACAGGTATTCGCCGCTTTTCCTCAGGTAGAGGAAGTAATCCTTTATGGATCAAGGGCTAAAGGTAATTTCAGGCCTGGTTCTGATATTGACTTAACACTGAAAGGAGAAGGACTGAATCTTTCGGTGGTGAATAAGATCAGCATGACCCTGGATGATCTGCTGTTGCCATACATATTTGACTTATCGGTCTTCCATCACATTGACAATAAAGATTTATTAACTCATATTCAAAGGGTTGGAATCATTTTTTATAGAAAGTGTTAGCGCAACTTCATAGAATGGAACAAATACAACTAGTTAACTCCAATTTACCTATAATGCTTCGACTTTAACATTCTTTTAATTTTTAGTCACCCAGAGTGAAGTCAAAGGGCCGCTCAGCATTACTGGAATGTTCATTGCCAGCGGCTATTATTCTCCCGAACAACATGAAAAACAGATGATATGATTGAAATCCCCTTATACGGAGATGACATTTTCAGGCCAGGATCAAGCCTGGCTGTATCATTATCCTGTCCTACCCTTTTGCTTGATAAGAAAAAGTGTATAAGCAACATCAGGCGTATGAAGGCCAGGGCCGAGCAGAACCGAGTAAGGTTCAGGCCACATTTCAAGACCCATCAGTCAGGAGCTATAGGAGAATGGTTCAAAGAGGAAGGCATTAAGGCCATTACCGTATCCTCCGTAAGCATGGCCGGATACTTTATGTCATACGGATGGGAAGACATTACCATTGCTTTTCCGTTAAACATCCATGAAATACCGGTGCTGAACCTGTTTGACCCATCCGTTGAGATTCAGGTAGTGGTGTCTTCTGCCGAAACAGCCGGGATACTTACAAACAGGGCGGCACGGCCTTTCGGGGTTTATATTGAAATTGATACGGGTTATCATCGGTCCGGATTACAGGCAAATGAGAAAGCAGCCCTTCAAGCTGTCGTTAATGCCCTGTCAACCAATCCATTGCTAACCGTTTGCGGATTTCTTTCCCATTTCGGAAATACTTACCAGGCCAGGAGTAAGGAAGAAATACGGGCTATTTATCAGGAGGGTATTACCCGGCTGAATGAACTGACCGGTTATTTTTCCGGTGATCATCCTGATCTTGAGATAAGTATAGGGGACACACCCGGATGTAGCCTGATGGACGACCTTGAGGGTATTGATGAGATCAGACCCGGTAATTTTGTTTTGTACGACCTGATGCAGCAGCAGACCGGGTCCTGTTCCTTCAATGATATTGCCTGTGCGATGGCCTGTCCGGTTGTTGAAGTCCATTCTGACCGGAATGAAGCAGTTATTTACGGAGGGGCCGTTCATCTTTCCAAAGATTTTCTTATAAACCCCGATCAAACAAGATCGTATGGCAGGGTTTCGGAGCTGGCAGAACAGGGGTGGACTGAACCTTATGAGGGTGTGTACCTCAGTTCCCTGTCACAGGAGCATGGGATCATCCATGTACCGTCACCGTTGATGCCTTTGTTCTATCCAGGGAAATGGGTCGCCATAATACCCGTACATTCCTGTTTGACAGTTAGTTGCATGCGGGAATATCGAACCCTTGAAAATGAAAGGATTTCAGCCATGGGAGGCTGAAGATAATTTTTACAAATCCTTAACAATTTTTTACACTTTACTGATAACAACGGAAGACCGGTGTTGTTACTTTTGATGTAAATATTAATATATGAAGAGATCTACCTATTTTATCACCTTTTTGTTGCCTTCGCTTTTGTTGGCGGCCTTTATTTTTTCAGCCTATACCTCAGGAGCCCCATCCGGATATAGCGGTTCTCCTTTCGACGGGAAAAGCTGTACTTATTGCCACTCAGGAACGGCAACAACGGTTACAGGCTGGATAAGCTCCAACATTCCGGCATCGGGATATGTTCCAGGGACAACCTACCAGATCACTGCCAGCAACGGTTTGACCGGAAGCGGCAAGCTTGGTTTTGAGGTTTCTCCCCAGAATGCTGCCGGAACTTTGTTGGGGACACTGGCTGCCGGAACCGGCTCAAAACTGGTCGGCAGCGGCAAATATATCACTCAAATGTCGGCCACCAGCAGTACCAGTTCATGGACTTTTTCGTGGACCGCCCCGGTGGCAGGTACTGGTAATGTTACCTTTTACGGAGCTTTTGCCAGGAACAAACCAGGTCCAGTCTCCGTTACCACCTATACCGTTTCAGAAAGTACTACCGGTATTGACGGAGCCAATACTTCAACGGCAGGATTACTTGTTTATCCTAATCCGGCAAGGGAGGTTATTCATATTCAGCTGCCGGATGCAGCATCAGGCGGGGTTAGTGTTCATTTGTTCAATATGGCCGGCCAGCAAATGCAGGTCACTTCTCAATTATCCTCCAATAATATGGTTCTTGAAACTTCATCCCTGCCAAAGGGAATGTATTTGCTGTATGTGGTATCGGGTGATTCGAAGGTTACCAAAAAAATAGTTGTCGAATAATAAGGAATTGTTTCTATAAGTGTTTGAATTAGTTGTAGTTAATTTTGGTTTCTGCAAAAGGATGAATTTTTTTTCATCCTTTTTGCTTTTTAATCGATATTTATCGTAATATTGCGATAATATTTAAAGGCTATGGGCATATCCAAGTCAGAAGAATTCAGTGTGAAGGACAACAGGGTCTCGAAGGTCGCCAAGGCCTTGTCGCATCCTGCCAGGGTAGCGATACTGAGGTTACTGCACAGCAAAAAGACCTGTGTCTGCGGGTTTATTGTTGATGAACTGCCATTATCGCAAAGCACTGTTTCGCAGCATTTAAAGGAATTAAAGGCATCGGGGCTGATCAAAGGTGAGATCGAAGGACCCAGAACCTGTTATTGTATTGATGAGAAGGATTGGGAAGCAGCTAAGAATTACCTGAACGATTTTTTTGAAGCAAAGAGTGAAAACACAAAAGGGTGCTGTTGATTTTTTTTGATCAGCTCCATCGTATTTTAACGATAAAGTAAACGAAAAAAAGTAAAAAAATGAAGACACCAGAAGAACTGAAGGAGATCGTAAAGCAGAAGTATGCTGAAATCGCTTCACAGACCAAAGAAAGCGGTAAGAAAAGCTGTTGCGGCGGAA
The DNA here is from genome assembly GCA_026391855.1 of Bacteroidota bacterium. Classification (GTDB taxonomy): domain Bacteria; phylum Bacteroidota; class Bacteroidia; order Bacteroidales; family CAIXZF01; genus JAKLIX01. The sequence continues at coordinate 36,372 of JAPLDE010000067.1, forward strand.
GTGATAACACTGATGAAGTGTTTAACATCATGGGGGATGAATATCAGAAAGTTGACGGCTACTACCCGGAAGCCGACATGGGCCTGGGTTGCGGCTTACCGACAGCCTTTGCGGGTATCTCACCGGGGGATACCGTTGTTGACCTGGGTTCGGGAGCCGGCAATGACTGTTTCGTAGCCCGAAAGATCACAGGACCGAAAGGAAAGGTTACCGGGATAGATTTCACACCGGAGATGATAGAAAAAGCCCGGGAAAACTGCCGCAAACTCGGATATGACAACGTTGAATTCCACCAGGGTGACATTGAGAAAATACCGCTGGAAGACGGTATCGCCGATGTGGTGATCAGTAATTGCGTGCTCAACCTGGTCCCCGATAAGAAGAAAGCCTTTTCTGAGATATACAGGATACTGAAAAATGAAGGTCATTTTTGCGTATCCGATATCGTATTGAAAGGAGAATTACCCAAAAAGGTAAGGGAAGCAGCCAGTATGTATGCAGGATGCATTTCCGGCGCCCTGCAGAAGAATGAATACCTGGGCGCAATCCTGGACGCAGGGTTTTTCAGGATCACTATTCATAAGGAAAAGGCGATTGAACTGCCTGATGAAGTGCTTCAATCTTATTTGTCAAAGGAAGAGATCGAATCATTCAGGAAATCAGGGACAGGGATTTTCAGCATCACTGTGAACGGGGAGAAACCTCACGCCTCGATAGCCGGTTCTGCATGTGGATGTGGCTGTTAATCTAATAGTTACTATTCGGGGATGTAGGATGCATTTACATCCCCGAAACAAATTCCTTTCACTGTAATAAACTGGTTTTCATTTAACTGGATGTTGAGTACAGGGCTTTCAAAATACCAGTCGCCGGAAGGGAAAGAATTGATGGCCTGAATAAACCGTTTGGCCACATAAAATGCATCTAATGAATTGACATTCTGATTATTATCCACACTGGCAGCGATCAGTTTCAAGCCTTCGAGCTGGATAATATGGACAAAATGTCTCATAATGATGAGTGCGTCGGTTGAATTGGCCCCACCCCAGGGCAGGTTGCTTTCAAGGGTAAGCTGGTATTGCCCGGCCGACAGTTGAGGAAGGTGGAAGATTCCCAGGGAATCTGTCACAGTCTGCATAAGCAGTCCGCCATTTTGCCAGACGCTGACCTGCACATCCCGGACAGGTGTTTGTGCTGTATTCTCATACACCACCCTACCTGAAACACGGGTAAAGCAGATGGCCAGTGTATGGAGTCCCGGCCCGAGGATAACCTCAGCCTGAACAATCCCATCCTGTCCGGTCAGGAAACTGTTTATCAATTGATTATCAACAAATAACCAGCAGGTATCCTTCTTTTTCAGATCGAAAAAACAGGCATTCAGGGTCCTTTCGCCCGGAATGTTTTCAGCCAGCAGTGCCTTTACGCCGGTATCTCCTTTGGCTGAAAATAAGAACAGTTCATTGCCCCAGTCCACTCCAATGCTCAGATCGTTTTGGACCTTCGTGCCTGCCGGGTTTGACGGAAATAGCAGATCTCCGGTGCTGATGGTGTGTAAAAACACCATGCTGTCGGTCACAGCAACAGGACGTACCTCAAGCCTCCAATTTCCGGGCGTGGTGTGAACGGTATCGGGTGTGGTAACCAGAGGGTAGTTGACGCCATCGATCCAATATTCATATCCCGCGCCACCCACCAGTCTGGTTTTTGTTTCGTCAGGAAGCAAGGTCCTTACAGAAACTGTTCCAGGGCCGTTGCCCGCCTGGTAGTCCCTTCCGTTATATGTAAAAATATGGTCCGGAATCTCTTCCGACAGCAGGTTCCCGCTCACCTGCGGCTGGTTAACCGTGTGAATGATCCAGCTAATGTCGCGTGTTTCCGTATCCACGTTCTTCAGGTCAACATGATCCAAAACAATGATTTTGTTTGGTTTAAAAAACAGGAAGCGTCGTGTGAAACGGCTCAGTTTGGCTGTATCATACGAAAGGGCAGCATCGGCGAGGCTATAGGAGTAGTTTTCCCCCGAAGCGTATTGTATCCATTTACCCCGCTGGTACTGAGGTTCAAAGATGCTATTGTAGTTGATCAGTGCATCCGAATAGATCTGTCCACCATCATTTGAAACCGTGGTCATACCATATTTATATATATCACCGGGGTTATAAACGCAAATACTGTTATGGGCGATGGTCCTTGTATAATAGTTCATGAAGTGTGAGGTTCCGTAAAGGTCATAATACCCGGCATCGATGAGCAATGGTTTGAAGTGAAACACGCCAAAGGAGTTGTTATCCCTGTGTTCATGAGCCGCTCTTTTGCCGGGAGAATTGAAAAACCACACCATGGTGGCATCGCTTTCCCAGCTTGACCGGCTCACGGAAAGGCCGACCTTATCGGACCACCAGTTCAACGGCAGGTTGGGTTTTGTGACAAGGGGTGCGTCGAAATCCTTGTAGAACAATTTGAGAAAGATGGGCACCGTCCAGCCAAGAAACTGATCCTGGGAATAATACTGCGCCATCCATTGGCTTCTCGGATCCTGGAAGACAGCGGCATGCCGGTAAATGACATTATCGGCGTACAAGGCGGTAAACCCGTCGCCCAGGTGTATGGTATAATTATCGGGCTGGATAAAATAAACATACTGGTTGATCGATTCCTGTACCCATGGAAGATCAGTATAAAAGTTCTTGGTGGTCCCGTAGTACATGTTATCGAAAAGCTTAAACTGATCGGTCAGGCTCCACATCGCATAGGCAGCACCCCAGTTCCAGCCCCCGTCATCATCGCGGTAATAGGTATAACAGGGTAAGAAGCCATTCACCCATTTGTCATAAAGAACCTGATACCAGGAGGTTACCGTGTCGGATTTCCCGGCTGACAGGCCATCAGCGTTATGCAGGACCAGCACATTCTGCATCGCCTGTACACAGTTCAGGGCATTATGGCTGGAGACATAGCTGGTTCCGGCAGAGGAAAGGATATAAGTGTCCATAAATTCCTTCTCCATCCTGAACATACTGTTGGCCAGGTGCTGCCTCATTTCCTGGGGAAGGGAGTCATAGCACCAGTCAAGCAGCAGGCTTCCTGCATCACTGTATGTGCGGATCAGTGTTTCCTTGGCATACCATTCCAGGCTGTTAAAGTTCACTGTATCAATCATTCCGTAGAATTGGCGGGCCAGGAAACGGCAACGCATCAAGGATACCGGGTCCTGGTTAATTCTCCACAGGAAAACTGTAAAAACGGATTGCCACTGGGCATACTGCGAGCTCCAGGTCCAGGTCCACAGGGTGGTATCCGTCCCCACCATATACAATTCAGGATCGGTTATCCAGTAATTGTTGTAACGGTATAAAAAGTCGTTATAGGTTGTTCCGCAGTCTCCCTGGTTGGTATGCTGCGTTAGCCAGTCGAGCCTGGCCTGGTTTGTCCAGATCCTGGGCCTGGTTTCATTGATGGCCGGGTAAGACTGTGACCTGACCGATAATATGGTGAAGAACAGGAGAGAAGCGGTCACCCAGGCTTTTTTGTAGTCCATGATGCATTTTTCAATAAAAATAAGGAATATTCGGGAAAGATTCTTTGTGATCTTAGTGTCTCAATGGTTTCTTTTAAATCACCACTAAGGCACTAAGAGCACTAAGAGACATAATAAAAATGACAGGTTGTATAATATTACTGCTTGTCTCTGTCTTACTCCGGAGTTAAAGGCAGGTAACCCGGGATGCAATCCAGTGGACAAAGCACCCAAGCCTTCAGAACCCCGGAGCGGTTCAACTAAAATGCAACCAGTAACACACACAGTAACCTCATTTTCAATACTTTCCTGGTTCGAAGTTAAACCTAACAAACTGGCAGTATCTCAGGTCAGGGACTCCATCCCAGGCAGGCAGTGACATTATCAGTATTCTATTGATTCTCCATAGCCTGCCCGGGATTTAGTCCCTTCCCGGTAAAGTGCTTTTCCAAAAAGCACTTTGTCTCTTTCATGTATTAAATGAAATTTTCACAATCAGGCAATTTAATCAATACTCTATTCATCTGCTTACTAAAACGAGTTATGTGGACATGAAAATACTTTGCTTTATCGAAGGAGACAAGCAGTATAATATTATTCTGACTAACAATTAAATGTGAAATGGTTAGCCAAATACCTGTTCGTTGAAGACGATATTTTTTCGTCAGAGAAATGGGATTTGTTAATTGGATATGCATACTTTTGCATAAGGAAATTACTATTTTTCTTCCAATAAATCCTTTTGCTATGAAATTCAGAATTTTACGAACGGTTATTACGGTCTTGTGCTTTTTCACGCTATCCCAGGTTTTTTCCCAGGATATCATAGCCGGTTGGACCTTCCCGACGGGTTTGCCGGGAGATACGCTGGCCGATCTTCATACTATGCCTAACATCTCAAGTGCTATGGGCACTGGTGGCGGAACCGGGAGTATTGGTTTCAGCAGCGGGTATTCGACCTCTGCTGCTACCGTGACGGGGTGGGATAACGGGATGGATCTGAAATACTGGTGGGTTCGTGTTTATACAACGGATTACTCAAACATACAGTTATTTTCGATGCAGAGAGCAGGAGGTAACAACCCCGGTCCGCGTGACTTTAAGGTTCAGTACAAACTGGGAAATTCAGGAGTCTGGACAGATGTTCCGGGTGGGACAGTGACCGTTGCCAATGACTGGAGCGGAGCCTTATCGGGTCTGGCTCTTCCTTCCGACTGTAACAACCAGGCGGATCCTGTATATTTCAGGTGGATCATGACCTCCAATTTTGATTGGGCCGGTGGGACAGTAGCCTCCTCCGGTATCGGAAAGATCGATGAGATCTACATAAAGGGGGATATGACGGCTGGATTACAACCCACTCAGCATCAGCAAGGTATGATATTTTCACCGGTTCCCTGCCAGGGGATACTTAGTATTGAATTCCCGGAGGGCAAGAAAGAAATAAGCTTGTTTGATGCAAGCGGAAGAATTGTATATCAGGATGTTACAGAAAATGACAGGCTATCCGTTGATCTATCCCAACAGCAACCCGGATTGTATATCATTCACATAGTGCTGGATGGAAGAACAAGGGAAACGGATAAAATAATTTTATCCAGATAGCACTTCATCACATCATCAACGCCCTGACCTTTTCTGACCAGGCTGTGATAGAGTAAGTCTGAATGGCATAATCAGAAATTTCCTTTCTTTTCCATGGTTCCTTTTCAGCCCGATTAAGGGTTTCCACCAGGGAATCCAGGTTATTGAAAGTGAAGGCATGACCTGTTTTTCCATCGATCACCATATCTTTCAGCCCGGTTGTATCATTAACGATGAGGGGAAGTCCGCAGCCCAGGGCTTCGAGTGCCACAATGCACATGCCTTCCGTTATTGACGGCAATACCATGAAATGATGGTTATGGAATTGCTCAGCCAGTTTGTCGTGCGACATAAAGGGAATGATGGCAACCTTGTCATGCAGCTTATTCTCATTGATAAACTTCCGGTATTCCCCTTCCAGGATACCCTGTCCTACCAGGGTCAGCCTGAAGTTATCAGGCAGGCGGGTCATGGCCTGCAGGAGCAGGATCTGGTTCTTGCGCTCAATAAAGTAGCCCACACAGATCAACCGGCAGCATTTATCCGGACTTTGTGATTCAGTGCAGGAAAAGAGCTCATCATCGTAGCCGTTGAAGATAACAGAATAGTGGCTGATCTTCTTTTTCCTGCTTTCCAGGTAAGCAGCCATCGTATCGGAGTTTACAAAGAACTCGTCGATATGATCACAAATGATTTTTTCGATATGGTCCCATTTCCTGACTTGCCTGTCTTCAAACAGAATATCGCCTCTTTCTGCAATAAGGACGGTTTTAATCCCCGGAAACCATTTTTTGAAATACCTGGCATATTCACCATGCGGATAGGCCCAGGAGATGAAGACGGCATCGGGTTTAAAGGCTTCTGCAATTTTTCGTATCCTTCGCCCGGCAAAAAAATGAAGAAAGCAGGTTTCCCAATAATAGCCTATTGCCCTGGGAAGATAGATCCACTTTACATAGTTTATTTCTACTTCTTCCTTTCCTTTTTTCCAGGTCCAGGTCCGAGGGTGGACAAGTTTACGGTAAGCTGTTGTAAACCAGCGGTATTCGCGGTAAGGCTTTTCAGGAAGTATGTTCATGGTGGAAATCACCTTCAGGTCACAGCTTCGCTGAAGCACCCTGGCTCTTTCCGCATTGAAGATTCCCTGGAAGTTGTTCATTTTATTCGGGAAAAGTCCCGAAAAGAACAGCACTCTCAACTTTTTTTCATCTTCCATCAGCCCGTTAAAGAATTAAACAAAGGGCAAAAATACGAATTAAGGGGCTGGTTGGAAGAACTATTTAAGGATCTTCCCATCTCCATCGATGAGGTGGATCTCGGAAAACCCCAGTTCCCTGATGCCTGGTTCGATTTTGGCCCAGTCGCCGATGATAACCCATTGCAGTGACTCCGGATGCAGAATATTATTTGCTACTGAATTGATATCCTTCATCTTAAGATTACGGATCCTCCCTTCATAGGTTTTATAATAATCATCGGGGTAATGGTATCTGACCAGGGTGAGCAGGGACCCCTCGATGGCTTCCATTGTTTCCCACTGACCAGGTAATCCGAGCGTTTGAGAAGCGATGGCATTTTTCAGTTCGTCATCGGTAACCGGTTTCTTTCCAAGTACGCCTTCAATTTCCTTACGTATTTCGATGATCGTTTCCTTGGTTTTATCTGACTGAACCGGAGCATACACGATGAAAGGGCGCTGGTTTTGACCGCCTGAATAGAAAGAAGTTGCCCCGTAGGACCAGTGTTTGTCTTCCCTAATGTTCATATTAATGCGGGAGACAAAATCGCCACCAAGGATAAAGTTCATGGTTTCCATCGACAGTTGCTGAGGGTCGGAGGCAGAAGGTACCAGGTGAGCAGCAAAGATATCCGACTGGGGAGCATCCGGTTTATTGTAGATATAAACCACTTGTTTTTTCGGCAGTTCGACTTTAGCGATGTTTTTCTTTGGAATATCCCCCGGTTTCCAGTCTTTGAAATAGGATTCAAGTTTTGGGACAATTTCCTTTAAGGTGATATCTCCAACGATAATCATGACGGAGTGGTTTGGTTTCAGCCAGGTTTGCTGAAATTTCACCATATCCGCCCGGGTCAGTTTTTTGATAGATTCTTCGTTTCCGGTACCTGACCAGGGTGTTGCATAAGCATGATTGGCACCATAAAGGATAGCCGGGAGGGATCTCCATGCGATTGAGAAGGGTTCAACTTTTTCCTGTTCAATCCTGGCCAGGTAAATTTTCTGAATCCTTTTGAAATCGGTTTCGGGAAATGTGGGGTGCAGCATGATATCGGAGAAGATGTCGAGGGAGGCATCCATATTTTGTTTTAAGGTTACCATACTGACATAGGCCTGGTCGAGATTGCAACCGGTGTAGAGTTCTGTTCCCAGGTCGTTCAGCGCTTCATTGATCTGGAGGCTGGAACGTTTAGTTGTTCCTTCATCGAGCATACTCATTGACATTGCGGCCGTTCCCGGTAAAACCGTCTGGTCGGAGGCGTAACCGGCGTCGGACATGAGGCTGAACCTAACAACCGGTACTGAAGGCCATTCGGCCAGGATGATCTCCATTCCGTTTGATAATTTTGCCCTTTGCAAGGCAGGGAATTTCACGGCGGGTTCCTTTCCCAGCCCGGGGAGTTTGGTTCTTTCCACTCCTTTATCTGCGCTGGTAAGTTCGGGATAGGGTTGTATTTCAAGCACATAATCGCCATCAGACAGCCAGTTTACTGCTACCTTCTGAAGATCGGCCCGGGTAGCATTATTGATGTTGTTAAGGGAGGTTTTATAGCATGCCGGGTTATTGCCAAAAACCATACCTTTAACCAGTACATCCGACTTACCTCCAAAGCCGCCGATACGCTCAACGCCTTTAACAAAACCGGATGTATAAGTAACTTTAGCCCTATTGAGCTCTTTGTCGGTAGGACCTTCAGCCAGAAAACGTTTCAATTCCTCCCGTATGGCTTTTTCCACCTGAGAAATATCCACTCCCGGCTTGGCATCAGCGATAATAAAGAACAGTCCGGCGATTTCACGGGTATCAGTATACACCTGGACGCTGGTGGCAAGCTGGTCATCGTAAATCAGTCGTTTAAACAAGCGGGAGTTTTTCCCGGAACCGAGTACATTGGTAACCAGTTCGAGCTGATCAGCCTCGAGGCTGCCCCATTGCGGGATATTCCAAACCATGTAGATCCTGGGCTGGGGGACACGATCCTGGGCCAACTGCCGGTGTGTTCCTGTTCTTTGGGCAATCCATTCCGAGTGTTTTGAGATAGGAGGGCCGGGTTTAATATCTCCGAAATACTGTTTGATCTTTTCAAAAGCCAGTTCAGGAGTTATATCACCTGCCAGGCAGATGACAGAATTGTTGGGACCGTAATAGGTATCGAACCAGTCTTTGGCATCCTTCAGGGAGGCAGCGCTGAGGTCTTCCATGGAACCGATCACCGTCCAGCTGTATGGATGACCCGGTGGGAAGCAGGCTTTGGTGATGAGTTCTTCGCTGACGTTATAAGGCTGGTTATCGGATTGCCGTTTTTCATTTTGAACGACTCCTCTTTGTTCATCAAGCCGGGCCTGGTCGATAGCTCCTTTCAGATGTCCCATGCGGTCAGATTCCATCCAAAGGACATAATCCAGGGCCGAAGTCGGGAAATTCTCGAAGTAGTTGGTCCTGTCTTCGTTAGTAGTGCCGTTGAGATCGGTAGCCCCGATTTTCTGCATGGGTTTAAAATAGTCATCATTAAAATTCTCACTCCCATTGAACATCAGGTGTTCATAAAGGTGAGCAAACCCGGTTCGGCCCGGCTTTTCGTTTTTACTACCCACGTGATACCAGACATTGAAGGCAATGATCGGTGCCTTGTGGTCTTCATGGACAAGAAGGGTCAGCCCGTTATCCAGGACGAATTTCTTGTAAGGGATATCAAGCTTATCGACCGATGTACCCTGATTTTGAGACAGCACCCGTGAAAAGGGAACCATAATACAAATGATCAGGGTAATGAGTAAAAGATGTTTCTTCATAATACTTTTTTTTATTGTACTGAAAACTGGTTAATTAGGGATTCAAATGTAATGACTGACCATTGATCAAAACAGCTAATTTGACGGAATGCAGCATTGTATCGACCAAAACCCGGACCGGCCAGGTCAGTCATGGAAATCAGGGAATGAAAGAACCATTCACATCGCCGTTACAAATACTTTTGATGCTCACCGTTATATTGGCATCACCGGACAATTCCACCGGGCAGGACTCATACGACCAGTTCCCTATCGGAAAAGTGCTGATCAGACCAACATATCTTTTGGCTGCCATCATGGCGTCGATAGAATTAATAAAATGGTTATCATCCAGATTGCCGGCAATTTCCCTCAGCCCTGTCAATGTAATAAACCCGACAAAGTGTTTGAGTAAGGCCAGGGCATCATCGGCGTTTACTCCTCCCCATTCCTCGTCATCTACCGGTTTAACAATATAGTTACCCGGGTCAATATCCTGAAAGATGAAATGCCCGTCGGCATCCGTATATGTTGAATCCACCTTGTTACAACAGCCAAGGATGAGGTATACTTTCCGGTTAACAATCGGAGTCAGTTGGGAATTATCATAATAAAGAATTCCATCGATACTTTTAAGCGATACCAGGAACTCGTAATCCAAGGAGGCGTCGAAAGATTCGTTAACCAACTGAGGGGCAACAAGTTGAGTGGCTGTAGCATTAGGATGGCTGTCCCAGGAGCTCACCGCATACAATGGGTTCAGGAATCCCTGGGCATTGGCAACCTTATGGAAATAATCGAAAACATATACATTGGGAGGAAAGGCTCCGAAGACTGGGTCCAATCCCTGGGCCAGGGTATCTTTAGCCCATTTGCAGAACTGGTGCGACAGCATGGCCTGGGTAGGATCGGTATCATTGTAAACCAGGGGAGCGTTTGTCCAGATCACAAAGAAATGGTTAAGGTGTGTTTTCATCACATTGAGGATGTGACGCCAGTGCCATTTATAATTAACTACTGATTTATATGTAGGATTCAGTGTATCAGATGGTTGGCCCACCTCATAGATATTTGAGGACGGGAAACATGATTTGATCATTATGATAGGGTTGGTATTGCAGAGGGTACAAAGATTTTCCGGCGCTGTTTGTTCAAAAATCTCATGCCACGTACTCCACTCATTATCAAGGCTTACCGGGAACCAACTCTCGTCCAGAGAAACCAAATCGGTCCCGCTAAAGCCATGGGCAGTATTGTATGCGGTTATCTCTTCAGGAACGCTGGTGTTGCTTCCGTTAGGGCCCCAAATATTACCTCCTGTGGAATGGTGGAGAAAAATACCGGAACGGAATGTAACAACCTGGGCAACCAATAATGAAGTGGTCATCAGCCCGATAATTAATAAAGCGGAGGTAAGTTTCAATTTCATTGGTTAAAGATTAATGACCGGAAGGTTTCAGGATAACAACTTATCAAAAATAATTAATTTCAATCTCCGGTTAAAGAAAAACTGAGAATAATGCTTGTTTTTCACCGGATAAATTCAAGAGGCTGATTTATTATGAATTTGCTTTATAAAATAAGTCGGGGGGTTCATTAACCAAAACCGGGGTTTCATTAAATAAGTCGGGGGGTTGGGAAAAACGCCCTCCGAACCTATTGATGAATTTTGTACTATTGGGCAGGTCCAATTTTGCTTGCCCCTCCGCCTTTAAAGTCTCTGAGTTTATATTAAGACTCAGAGGCTTGAAGACGGAAATTCAGGTTAATAAATCATAATTTTTCTGATCATTTCTCCTTCCCCAGCACCCAGTCTAATTATATAAAGACCAGGTTTAAAGGCACTTAAGTCAATTACCGATTCCGTTTCCCCAATTATTCCTCCGGTCAGCCCTTGCCCTGTAATATCAAAGAGATGCCATAAAAGCGGAGTCGTATTGTTCTGGCATTTAACAGATAAGGAATGATGGGCCGGATTCGGAGAAAGGGTGATCATGCCGCCGTTGTTTTCAGGGATATTGGTGGTATTATAGTTGAAGGGCAGCGAAATGGCCGTGCAGCCGGTTGAATCGGTGACCACCACCTTATAATTACCATACTGTGTTGGCAGATAATCCTGCTGGGTAGCTCCGGGAATAAGTGTTGTACCGAAATACCATTGGTTGCCGGTGGAATAGCTTGAATGCAGGTTGGGTGCCACGTAGGTGATTACCGGTGTGGGAAGGCTGTTATTATTAAAAGGAACCTGGGTCGACCACTGGGCTCCGAGAATCGTTCCATAATAATTATTGACTCCCAGGTCAGATACTACATTCCCGCTGCCCTCATTGAAACGGTAGTAACCCACCAGTCCTGTCTGTGAGGCCGGGTCAATATGATCGTTCATTCCAGCCTGTATCTCGGAGGCCGTAAGGGCGCGGTTCCAAACCCTGACCTCATCGATCAATCCGTCGAAATAGCGGGTCATACTCCATGTGGTATCACAAAGGGCTCCTATCCTTGCTTTGAAACCGGTCGAAGGATAGATGGTACCTGTAAAGGCAAATGTCCCAACCAGGTTTCCGTTAACGTAACATTTAAGATTGCTCCCATCGAAGGTGCCTGCCACATGCTGCCAGGTATTCAGCACCAGCGATCCGTCGGGACTGGTTACTTCCTTCCATCCGACCGGCGAGCCGCTGACTGCCCCGGCAAGATTAAAGGACAACACGCCTGTTCCTCCGCACCTGAGCACATATCCGAAGGTTGAACTTCCCCAGTGATGTTTGCAAAAGATTGAATTTCCCGTTGAACTGGCGGCAAAGCTGCCAGGGTTTATCCAGGCTTCTATGGTCAGCTGGTTGATCATTTCCAACCCCATGGTTGAATTAATTCTGACAGCAGAAGATGTTCCATTGAAATCCAATGAGTTAGTATTCGGGATACAGGGCTGGGATTTAATGGAGGCTAAGAATGTTAGAAATAAAATATAACTAAGGGTAAACTTCTTCATGGCCATTGGTTTTTGAACAATAAAATTAGGTCTTTTTATAAGACTTGAAAAAATCTTTTGCTTTCACACACATGGAATGAAATTATTATTGTATTTTTATATCCGGTCTATTTCAAGACCACGCATACTCATGTTCTTTCAATTGATTTTCAATATGTTAAAGTAAATTATCCGATTTTAACATCTAATTAACAAAAATATTAATCCTAATTCAGGACAAATGAAAGGATCCGGAAAAATAGTAATGTATATTTTCTTTACCGGGTATTGTTTACTAAATGCTGTTATGGTAACAAGCCAGAATGAAAGCTGGAAGAAGGATGAAGAATTAAGAATGTTCATCCGGCTCACCCAGGACTCAGACAAGGTGGCAATAAACCTCTATGCGATGAATTCAAACATGTTTTGCATAGATGATGCCTCAAACAATTTGTTTTTCATGAAATCGGAGACAAAAAAGAGTTGCAACCTGTTTCTGAAAAAGATTGATGGAAGCAATGTTTACACGCGTATAACCGGGGTTGAAAAAGGTATCAGCAGTCCGTCTGTCAGCCCGCAGGGTGGTGAATATCTTGCCTTCTCCTATAAAAAAGGAAAGAAAGAGGAGATCTTTTCGGTAAATCTTCAACAAGACTATAAATTCATCCCTGAAATTTCCCTTCCCACTCCTTGTTTTAACCCGGTTTTTCTACCGATGAGCAGGAAAATTATGTTCTGTACAATTGGCAAAGGGAGGAAACCTCTTTTATGTTCTTTCGACATGAAGACTAACCAGATAAGTCAGCATTTTGAGGGACAGAGCCCCTCGTTTTTTCCTGATGGCCGTAAATTTGTTTTTACCAGGAAAGACAAGAAGAGCGGTCAGATGGCCTTGTATGTGTTTGATATTCTGACTTCTCAGGAAAGCTGTTTGCTAATTGAAAATAAAGGGAACATTTATCAGCCATCCGTATCTCCTGATGGCAGATATATTGCCTATGTGGGTCCTTCAAAATCAAGAAAGACATCTTCAAATTACGACATCTATCTATATGACACACAGAACAATACGACCAGGCAGCTTACCTTTCATCCTGCCAATGACCTGAATCCACAATGGTCGGCCGATGGTCAGAACCTGTATTTCATTTCCGACAGGGATTCGAAAAAGAGAACATACAACATTTGGAAAATGAGAGCTTTTTAACCAATACAATACCATTAATATTATGAAGACAATTACGCTTTTTATGTTGTTTTTTTCCGGCCTATCCTTTGCCGGCCAGGCAGAAGGTTTTACCTGGAATTCAAATTGCCAGTCAGGTCCTTCACCGTTATCAGAAGACATCGGAACAAATGCAATTTGCTTTGATGGGTTAACACATTCAATAACTGTTTCGGGTGCTGTTAACGGAGAAACTTATTGTCTTTTTAAAGATAACGTAGCCACGGGTACTTGCATTACCTGCAATTTACCCACTCCTGTTACCTTCACCAGTATTAACAGTATTGGAATATATACAGTAAAAAAAGGTGCAACCTTAATTACCGGATCTTTCACTATAAAAGAGTTACCGGTTGCTTCCGACGGAACAGCCTCAACCTGTTCTGATGTTGCCCTGAATTACAACCTTGTCAACCAGGTTACCGTGTTACAATCAGGTGTAACCTTCACTTATACAGTAAGTTCATCGAATCAAGCCCAAGTACCGTCAGGACCTAACCGCACCACAGCCTCCGCTGCCAATATTACCGATTCATATCACAATGTGACCGGAAGCGATGTTACCATTACCTATACGGTAACACCCATTGCAACAAACACATGCTCCGGTCATACTTTCACTGTTTCGGTAACGGTAAAAAGCGAACCGGTTGCCTCCAACGGAACAGCCTCAACCTGCTCAGACATAGCGCTGAACTTTAACCTGGTGAATCTGGTAACTTCACATATACAGTAACTTCATCTGATCCAACCCATGTACCGGCAGGGCCCAACCGTACAGTGGCATCAAGTGCCAACATAACCGATTCGTATAACAATGTAACCGGAAGCGATGTTACCATTACTTATACAGTAACACCCATTGCAACAAACACATGCTCCGGTAATACCTTCACTGTGTCGGTAACGGTAAAAAGCGAACCGGTGGCTTCTAACGGAACAGCCTCAACCTGTTCTGATGTTGCCATGAATTACAACCTTGTCAACCAGGTAACTGTATTACAGTCCGGTATAACATTCACATATACAGTAACTTCATCCGATCCGACCCATGTACCGGCAGGGCCCAACCGTACCATTGCTTCCAATGCCAATATAACCGATTCGTATAACAATACAACAGGAGTCAATGTAACGATCACTTATACAGTTACACCCATTGCCACAAACACCTGCTCCGGTAATACCTTCACTGTGATAGTAACTGTAAAAAGCGAACCGGTAGCTTCCAACGGAACAGCCTCAACCTGCTCAGACATAGCGCTGAACTTTAACCTGGTGAATCTGGTAACCGTCCAACAATCAGGTATAACTTTCACATATACAGCAACTTCATCTGATCCAACCCATGTACCGGCAGGGCCCAACCGGACTGTTGCTTCCAGCGCCAACATAACTGATTCGTATAACAACACAACAGGAAGCGATGTTACGATCACCTATACAGTTACACCCATTGCAACAAACACATGCTCCGGTAATACGTTCACTGTGACGGTAACGGTAAAAAGCGAACCGGTGGCTTCCAACGGATCAGTCTCAACCTGTTCTGATGTTGCCCTGAATTACAACCTTGTCAACCAGGTTACCATATTACAATCAGGTATAACCTTCACTTATACAGTAATTTCATCGAATCAAGGGCAGGTTCCGGCCGGTCCCAACCGTACCATTGCTTCCAATGCCAATATAAACGATTCGTATAACAACACAACCGGAAGCGATGTTACGATCACCTATACAATTACACCCATTGCTTCAAACACGTGTTCCGGGAATACT
This sequence comes from Bacteroidota bacterium, assembly GCA_026391855.1. Classification (GTDB taxonomy): domain Bacteria; phylum Bacteroidota; class Bacteroidia; order Bacteroidales; family CAIXZF01; genus JAKLIX01. The sequence goes on from JAPLDE010000067.1 coordinate 51,463, forward strand.
TTCACGGTTACGGTAACTGTAAAAAGCGAACCGGTTGCGATAGACAGAACTGAAATATATTGTTTTTCTAAAACTCTAAATGTTGATCTGGTAAACCAGGTAACAGTTGGCCAGACAGGTGTTAAATTCACCTATACCGTTGCCTCTTCCAACCCTGCTGTCACTCCCGGGCCCAACCGTACTGTAGCGTCCAATGCCAATATAACAGATAGCTATACCAATAATACCAATGTTGATGTGACCATCACCTATTCTGTAACACCGATTGGGTCAAACAATTGTTCCGGAAATATTTTTACCATAACAGTGATTTTAAGAAGTAAACCAGTCGGTGCCAATGGAACAATAACGATTTGTTCTAATAATGCGCTGAATTACAGTATTTTAAGCCTTCTTACGACAAGTCCTCCGGGAGTAGTCTTCACTTATACAGTTGCTTCTTCTGATCCCTCTCATGTTCCCGCCGGCCCCAATCGCACATTAGCTTCAAATAACAATATTCCTGATAGTTATATTAATAATACTGGAGTTAATGTAACTATCACTTATACAATAACTCCTATTAATGACATTTGCACCGGGTCAACTTTCACTTTTACAGTGACTGTAAAAAGCGAACCGGTTGGTTCTAATGGCACTGCAACGACGTGTTCCGACAATGCTTTGAATTTCAATCTTGTAAGCCAGGTGACAGTATTGCAATCAGGTATCACCTTTACCTATACCGTTCAGTCCTCAAACCAGTCGCAGGTGCCGGCAGGACCCAACCGAACCATCGCTACAAATGCTAATATCACCGATACTTACACTAACACAACCGGAAGTGATGTTACCATTACCTATACAGTAACCCCCATTGCTTCAAACACCTGCTCAGGGAATACTTTTTCAGTGGTCATCACGGTAAAAAGCGAGCCGGTCGGTTCAAACGGGATAGCATCCATTTGTTCAGACGAGACTCTTAATTTCAGCCTTGTAAATCTGGTCTCTGTCCTTCAACTGGGCGTAACTTTCACATATACAGTTGGTTCTTCAGATCCAACACATGTTGCACCTGGACCCAACAGAACCATCGCCTCTAACGCCAACATCACCGATACTTATACGAATACCACCGGCATTGATGTGACGATTACTTACACAGTTATCCCCAAAGCTTCCAATGGGTGCTTTGGGAATACTTTCACTGTGACAGTAACTGTAAAAAGCGAACCGGTTGCAACCAACGGAAGTACCTCATCCTGTTCAGACGTTGCACTAAATTACAGCCTTGTAAATCTGGTTTCTGTCCTTCAATCGGGTGTAACTTTCACTTATACAGTAGCTTCATCAGATCCGACGCATGTTGCTCCGGGACCCAACAGAACTGTTGCCTCTAATAGCAACATCACCGATACTTATACGAATACCACTGGTAATGATGTGACTATTACATACACGGTTACCCCAAAAGCTTCCAATGGATGCTTTGGGAATACTTTCACTGTGATTGTTACTATTAAAAGTGAACCTGTAGGTTCGAACGGATCAGCCATAACCTGTTCAGACGTTGCAATAAATTACAGCCTTGTGAATCTGGTTTCTATCCTTCAGTCGGGTGTAACTTTCACATATACAGTTGCTTCTTCAGATCCAACCCATGTTGCACCGGGACCCAACAGAACCATTGCCTCTAACGCCAACATCACTGATACCTACACAAACACAACCGGAAATGATGTGCAAATTACATACACGGTAACTCCCAAAGCTTCCAACGCGTGTTCAGGAAACAATTTCTCTGTTGTGGTAACAGTTAAAAGCGAACCTGTTGCCGCAAACGGAACAGCAATTACCTGCTCAGATGTATCTCTTAACTTTAGCCTGGTGAACCTGGTTTCTGTACTACAATTAGGTGTAACTTTCACATATACAGTTGCTTCTTCAGATCCGACACATGTACCCCCTGGTCCGGTCCGTGTCACACCTTCCAACAGTAACATCCCTGATACCTATACCAATAAAACCGGCTCTGATGTTACAATAACTTACACCGTTACTCCGATCGCTTCGAACGGATGCTCTGGCAATCCCTTCACTGTGATGATTACCGTAAAAAGTGAACCTGTTGCCAACAACGGATCATTTTCAACTTGCTCCGATGCTCCCCTGAATTTAAGTCTTCTAAATCAGGTTTCTATTCTGCAAGCAGGTGCAACCTTTACCTATACCGTTACTTCCTCGGACCAGACCAATGTACATGCCGGTCCAGCACGGACCACCGCTTCCGGGGCTAATATAACAGATAATTACACCAACATGACTTGCAACGATGTTACCATAACTTATACAGTAACACCCATCGGTCAGAATGGCTGCCATGGCGATCCTTTTGCCGTAACAGTAACGGTTAAATGGGAACCCAAGGCCAATAACGGTAACGGAGGGAATTGTTCCGACATACCCATGAATTTCAACCTGGTGAACCAGGTAGAACCCTGTCAACAACCCGGGGTTACCTTCACCTATACGGTAACCTCAAACGACCAGACCAATGTACCTGCCGGCTCTCCGCGCACCATCGCTTCCAATGCCAATATTACGGATTCCTATCACAATGTGACAGGATCTGATGTTACCATAACCTATAGCGTAACTCCTCATGGTCTGAACGGCTGCACAGGGGATGTCTTTTTTGTCTATCTTAATATTGTCAGCAAGCCTGTTGCAAATAATGGCATTGCAAGTATCTGTTCGGATGTTGAGCTGAACTATAACCTGCTTAACCAGATAGTCGGTGACTCGAACCAGGTAACATTTACTTATACCGTAACCTCCTCCGACCCGGTTAACGTACCCCCCGCCCCGAATCAAACCAATCCTTCCGATTCCATTACCAATATTATACATACCTATACCAACACCACAGGTAATAATGTAACGATAACCTATACCGTCACTCCTTATAAGTTCAGTTGTGCGGGGGTTCCATTTACCGTTCTTATTACGGTTAAGAGCGAACCTGTTGCTTCTTCAGGAACCCAGTCTGTCTGTTCGGGCGAAACCCTGAACTACAACCTGGTTAACCAGGTTACCGTGTTACAATCCGGTGTAACATTCACCTATACCGTAACTTCATCTGATCCAACCCATGTTCCTGCCGGACCCAACCGGACCGTTGCTTCAAATGCCAATATCACAGACACTTATACGAATACAACCGGGATAAATGTCGCCCTGACCTATACTATTATTCCGCTGGCAACAAACGGATGTACAGGAAATACCTTTACAGTAGTTATCACTGTGAAAAGTGAGCCCACGGGCACCAACACCAACCTGACTGTCTGTTCAGCTATTCAGGTCAATGCTGCCCTTCAGCCCATGATCTCCAATAATATGCTAAACTGTTCTTTCAAATGGTGGGCTATCCCCAACGGAAGTGTATCCGGGGAAAGTACTACGCCTCAGTTTACGTCAACCATTTCCGATATACTAAGCTGCAACAATTCTCCGGGCACTGTCATTTACAAGGTGATACCGACCGGCAACAATGGCTGTGCGGGGGATACATTTGAGGTAACTGTTGTTGTAAATCCCGTACCCATTGTTAATACCATTGCCGGTGATACAGTTTGTGTAACGGAGATGGTTACCAGAAACTTTGCGGGGACAGCCACAACTTTTCACTGGGAAAACTCCAATACTGATGTAGGATTAGGTACTGATGGCTGGGGAACAGGAATTTCCTTTTCTGCCACCAACTCTTTTTACTCACTGATTACCGGCACAATAACGGTAACCCCTTATTGGGAAAGCTGTTCCGGGACATCCACTCAGTTCATTATAGGTGTTTATCCAAAGCCAGTAATGAATAATCCCACCAGTAATAGTCCGGTTTGTAATGGTGATACAGTGCATGTTAGTGGTTTCACTTCTCAGGTCGCAGGGGTTACCTACACCTGGACGAATGATAATACGACCATCGGTCTTCCGGCCTCCGGTAACGGGAATATTCCATCTTTTATGGCTATTAACAATTCAACCTTCACTAAAACTGCCACTATCAACGTAACTCCGCATACTGCAGTCTGCTATACCTACGGTGATCCAAAAACCTTTAGCATCACCGTTTACCCAACCCCATCCGTCAACCCGGTTTCCGACCAACTGATTTGCGAAGGAAGTTCTACGTCACTTGTGACTTTAACCGGTTCAGTAATCGGGGCAACCTACACATGGAATAATTATCCCTCCATTGGGTTCAATACCCCAACCAGTGGATTGAATATCCCAGGTTTTAACGTTCTTTATCCTCCATCCTATCTCTATCCATTAGACAGCGCTAAAATAATTGTAGAACCCGTTTTCAATGGCTGTACAGGTCCGACCACCTTCTTTTATTATATCGTTCAAAGGAAACCAACGCCATCTATCACCGGTCCTGATCCTGTTTGTAAAAACGGCTATTGGGATATTTACAAGACCAATCCTTACTCTGATGATCATTACATCTGGGATATCGATGGCAGTAACAATCTGATCAGTTCAGATCCTACCAGGGATTCCATTGTCGTCCACTGGGGAACAAACGACCTGTACACCATTCATCTTACCGAAAGCACGGTCAGTCTTCCCCAATGTAAAACGACAGTATTCAAAGAAGTAAGTACGAGTAATGGAACCGCCCCCGATATGATCACACTTGAACTGGCGGGTACTAATACATTGCTGTGCCCGGGTCCGCCCTTTTATCCCAGTTATACCTGGGTGATGCAATACAAATCCCCACCTTATACTTCCGTTTCATTTGCAACCGGTGATACTAACTTCCATACTTTTGCAACTTTCGACACCATCAATTACTACTATTATGTGATCTATTCCAACGGTGGACCTTGCGGAACAAGGGCTTATTTTATCAATCCGTTTGTAATCAACGGGACTGATGAGCCACAGGATCAGAATACAGTTCTTCTTTACCCCAACCCGAACAACGGAAGTTTCCAACTACAAATCTTCTCCCGTTACGAAGGCAATCTGAAAATCCTGATACGGGACGGGACCGGACGGTTGATCAAAGAATTTGGCGCCAGCAAACACAGCAACGCTTTCACCGGTTTTTACCAGCTTCCCGATGTCACGAAAGGATTTTACCTGGTCGAAGTATATTCGGGCAACCAGAAGATAACTACCCGTAAAATGATCATTCATTAACAAAATCAGTGGTTTAACCCTTTAACAACAACCATCATGCAAAAGATAACTAAGTTGTTCCTGACACTGACCCTGTTAATGATCATCACAGGGATGACCTCCACGGCCCAGGTTTTGTCTCCGGCACAAAAAACGAAGGTCCAGAATAAAGTGGATAGTATTGTCAAACTCTATGAGAAATATAGTCCTTTTACCCAGGATTTTGAAAAACTGACAAACAGTTTCTTTGATAAATTCAATGGATTATTTAAGGCGGGAGCCCTGGTATATGATGATCTGTCATTCAATGAAGCCACTGTGAATCAAATGATTACTCCTGCCGCTTATGGGGAATTGGTGAAGAAATACTATGAGGGCGGAGTAGGTGTTGAACTCACCAACAAAACACAAACCGAACCCGAATTTAAAAACGGGGTTTACCTCGTCCGGGTCAAAGCCAGTAAAAAAACCACCGGATATCATGCACAGAAAGGAAGGCTCAACAAGACCTATAATATTGCTTTCACCCTTGAGCTAAGTAAACAGCTTGATAAAGTGGTGATTATCTCTATTGACAACGCCGATCTCCAAATGGCTTCGGCGCCTCAGGAGAAGACTCAGGTAAAGGAAGCGCCAAAGGCTCCGGTAGTTGAAAAACCTGTTACCAAGGAAAAGAAAGAACCCGAAGTAGCCGTTACCAAACCTCCTGCCGAAAAACTGCCGGTGGTTGAAAACAAACCGCCCAAGGAACCCGAGAAACAAGCTGAAAATAAGGTAGTTACAGCACCAAAACAGGAAACAGTGAAAAAAACAGAACCGCCCGTAGCTAAAGTTGAACCGGAAGTTCCCAAACAAAAGGAGGAAAAACCTGCTATAACCAATCCACCCAAAGCCCCTGAAAAGAAAGAAACCGTAGTTGCCAAACCAGAAGTGACAAAACCCGAAAAAACAATCCAACCGGAAAAACCAGTATTAACAAAGTCATCAAATACTTTTACAATAGTCTGCAAACTGGTAGATGAGAAAAATGTTCCCCTGTCCGATAAATGGGCCAAGCTTGAATATGAAGGTAATGAAATGTCCAGGAAAAAAAGTCAGGAGGACGGAGGGGTAACTTTTACGGAAATCCCTGCCAATAAGGATATTACAATTACCATTGCGGATAAAATGTATGAAGGAAAGATCAGTGGGACAACGGAACAGTTGGCTAAGCAAACCAATATGATAGTTTGTAACCTCAAAGAGTCGGAAATTCCAAAAGTTGATATCCGTTGCCGTGTTGAAAAAGATCGTTCTCATCCTGCAGCAGAGGCCAAGACCATCCTGAGATACAGAAGTGCTGACCGGTCTACCCAGAATGCCGATCAAAAAGGGGAAGTTACCTTTACCCGTGTACCTAAAGACTATGAGGTGACCATCACCGGCTATTCAGGTCCGTTTTTTGGCTCTGTTACAGGCAAAGCCGAGGATCTCTCAAAAAAAGGAACGGTGGTAATTACCCTGAATGATACGGTTACTTACATCCCGTTTAAGTTCATCGTTACGAATGAAGTGACCAATGCACCACTTAAAGGAGTCAGGATCACGCTGAAATTTAAAAACAGCCGCCTGCATGAAACAACCAACTCTTCCGGTATCGCCCTTTTTAATAAGGTTCCTGCTTATAATCAATTCAGCTATAATGCCTATAAGCCTGGTTATGTTGAAGTTGAGAAACCGATGGTCGGTCTTATCTATAAAGCACAGGAAGTTCCGCTTAAACTGCGGTCAATCCCAAAACCTGCGTTTGTGGATATACATGTTACTGCTGGAAATACTACCATGAAGGGGGACGATCCCTTCCAATCCAACGAGGTTACTACTTTTTACGGTGGGAAATATGTTACAAAATCGGCCATGGGAGTGGGAATCGATTATAAAAAGTGTTTCTTCCAGTCCAGAAAACTGGAATTTGATTACGGAGCAGGATTAGGGATAAGCACTATGAAGGCAGGTATCTCTGTTGATAAAATCACAGAATTATATGCTCATGAACCAAACTATTTGGGAAATATCACCAAGTCTACAAAAATCTTTGGGAGAAACAACCTGTTTACTAATTTAAAAGAAGACATTACCCTTCAAACCATTGATATTCCTGTATTTATGGAAATGAAAATAAAGCTTAACCGATCGGGTGCCAGTTATCTTTATGTAAGACCAGGCCTATTAATGTCTTATAGTATGAAAATTTCATCAAAATCTCCATCAGGGACCATGGCTCACCGGCATGACACTTACAGCGCCTCTGATATTAAGTCCAATACATATCCTATTCCTGAAGATTCAAATTTGCCTCTCGACAGTCTCCCGGAAATTTATAAGAAAGGGTTCTCGGTTTCCTACTTTGCCTCAGGTGGTATAGCTTTTAGTATCTTTAAAAACACTCAGCTGTTTCTTGGCGCCCGTTTGGAATCCAGGTCCTTCCAGGGGAAAATGAGCGACCAAACGCCTTTTTCTGTTTCTAAAACCAAGAAAGAATACCACAGTCCAATTTCTCAGGCTAAGAAACTTACTTTCCAAAACCTGGGTTTTGAACTTGGCTTTTCATTTAAACTGTAAGCTGTTCCATATAGCAAAGCCCAATATCTTGACCCGGAAACGGAGGACCAGTTCTATAAAGCACAGAAACAATTCGACCAGGGTAATTATGACCAGGCCTTCCCTGTTCTTCTTACCATCTCCCAAAAAAGTGATCACATACTGACGTTAAAAATGCTGGGAGATATCTACCTGATTCAAAAAAAACAATATAAGGACGCTACCAACTGCTACGAAAAAGCGCTCAAAATGATCAACTCCCGCTTAGATTTGCTGGATCCTGGCAGTGATGAATCTGAAATTAACAATATGAAAAAGCTGAAAGTTGAAATTTCAGCCAACGAACAAAGGTGCATCCTGGTCACTAAAACGCAGTCCGGAATGGTTGATCAATACAATACTTCCGGACTGTTACCTGCCGATCCTACTAAAAATGAATGGAATACGCCATTAACAAGGAAAGGGCCACAACAAAATGAAAACCTAAACTTTGTACCGCCACGTGTTAAAGCGGAAAAACAAAAGTCGAAGCGTTCAGGTGCACAGGCTGATAACTCAGGCGATGACAAGAAAGCTGAGAAGGAAAAAAAGAAATCTTTAAAACCCGTTAAACCACCGGCGTTGAAAAAAAAGAAAAAGGAAAAGGAAAATCCACCAGCTGCCACTCCCGCGACCGAACAATCACCGGCTACTTCCTCAAAAATAAAGGATGATAAAGGCATCTATTCCGTTACTGATGATAAGCTTATCTTTCAGTTCTTCAAAAAAGGAAAGGAAACCAGCTTTAAGGATTTTACCAAATCAAAACCCAAAGGATGGCACCTGCCCTCACCGGAAGAACTTAATTCTGTTTTAACCATCATCAAGGAAAACAATAATCCTGATCTGTTCGGGAAATTTGCCTGGAAAAAACGCGGGGAAGCCCATTTTCTTACCAACAGTCCGTTTTTAGATAAAAATAATAATCAGGTATTTAAGACCTTTCTTGTTCATAAACCAGATCACAATTTCCAGGAAAGTTCTGTTCCAATTAGCGACCACGTCTTCATTATCCTGATCAAAGATTAATATCATTATGAGCGTAAAAACACGGCTATCATTTCATTTACAGGTAAACCTCCCTATCCTTCTTCCGGTTGTTTTCCTGTTGTTCTTTAAGCCTATTTTTGCCCAACAACCAAACCTGGCAGAATTCTTACCGGAGATAAAAGTAAACGATCTGACGCAATATGGGTTCAAGCCCTTTATAAAGGCAGGAGAAAACAAACAATCGGTAGAATTTTCTACCAGTTCATCGAACAAACGCATCTATTTTCTTGAATACCTGTTAGTTAACAAATCAGAGAACGGATCTGAAAATTTCTTCAATTATATAGAAGATAACTCGGAGTATGAAAATGCCGGTCCTCAACCCGCAGAAAGAGCTGTTATTAATATAGGCTATTGGGGTATATCCCCTTCAACCGATCAAAGTGCGGTATATGCCAAGCCTTCATTAACTAAAGATGTGAAAATCAAGAACTTATTCAAAGATGTCCTGGGTGCTGTTCCTGATTATTTTACAGGCAGCGAGTCAGTTTCTGATCTTCACCTGCTTTTTTACTACCTTATGCCTAAAACCGGAAAGGCTTACAACGATTTCAAAAATGAAGTGAACACCCTTCATAGCCTGTGTATATATATTTTATGGGACAAAGGTAAAGAGCCACAACTACCTGAATTACTATCAGATAAACTATTTTTGGATATCCCATTACAGCAGCCGGTTTCTTCGGTTAAACCCATGGTTACCATATCAGTAAACGGGATTACTTCCCCGCTTACCTATAGCCTGGTTAATTATAAAGCAGAAACGGTAACCAGCACCCTGACCGGAGAAGATCTTACCTTTCCTTTGTTTAACAAAAATAAGCCGACCCCAGGCGCCCCGATGAAAATGATCATCGATAAACCAAGGGGTTACAACCTTACCAGGATATATGAAGAAGATACCCTGGACTGGATAAATGATAAGGTAGAGATCCCTTTGGAAAAAGCAGAAAAGATTAGCCTTGTTCTTCATAAATTGGCTCCTTTCTACCTGATATTCATTGATTTATCTGGTTTCGAAGACAAAGCGAAACTGAAAGTTTACCTCAATGAGAAAATGGCTTATTGCTACGATAAACCCTATCTGATGTATTTATGTAAAGGGGAAAATCCTATGATAGCCAGGCAGGGTGAAGCATATAAAACCATACTCAGCCGGCTTTTTGCCCTGAATCCGGAAACACCCCTCGGATCCGAAGCCACCAGGCTGCGAAACATCCTTGACATCCCTAAAGTACTGAGCCGCAATAATTTGAATTTATTTCTCTTCCTTTCACAAACATTTATTGGAATTTCATATGCCACTTTTACTGAAAAATTCTACGAAAATATAAACCCATCCCAGGTGGAATGTACCATATTCACTTCTTATGACGAGAAAAAACAAAAAGAAAAAGTTCACTACATTAATATTAACAATTAGAATATTACCTATGATGACACAACTACCACATTTCTGCCAGATCAGACGGAAAGCATTGGGAATCTTCTTATTAATATGTTTGGGAATAAATATCCCCCAGGCTTTTCCTCAGGGATCAATCCCCAAAGTGAAACATCAGCCCAGCCGTTATAACAAACCCAGTATACACGAACTGGACGATTATAATGCTTCCCCTAATGAATTACGGTCCACTATTTACTGGGTTGTCTTTTCGGATCGGCAGGAAAATAAAACTTACACTAAGGCAGGAGGTGACAAGGAAATGGCAACCCTGGGATTCCTCGATAAGTACCTTGTTATTGAGGAATCTGGCATGTATATCCATCTGGCACAGGACAAAGACTGGGAGGGAACGGATGAAAACCTGACAAAGAACTGGAAAGATTTTGGCTGGATCCATAAAAAATATATGCTTTTATGGAAAAAATGCCTTCGAAATGATAACAATATCACCCTTAAGGCCATGCTTATCAATACCAGGGAGGCTATGGAAGAAGCCTTTAAAAGTAAAACCAACCAGTCTACCATATTTTATTCCGATCCTGTGAAAAAGACAAGAAATGCGAATGAATCGAATTTGTTCAGTATTTTCTTTGTCTTTAAGCAGGAAGGAGACTTTTACCTGGTAGGAAAAACCGATGGTTTCACTGATGACGCATCTGTAAAAGAAGACATCTATGGGTGGGTATATAAGAAGCAGGTCAATATATGGAACACCAGGAATGCCTGGGAACCCAACTCAAGACAGGATGCCGTGGACGAAAGAATGGCCAAAAACATTAAGACAAGTACTTTTTATACTTTTAATTATGCCCTGCAATTCAGGGAAACAATGCAACCCGACTCTGTACAGTGGGATGCTGACCCCTTTGAAAACCGTAAGGGGGGCGAATACAGGCGTTTCCCTATTCTGAGCCGCGAAAATGGCATTGTCAAACTTTCGGTTTACGGCGGTTTTAATCCAAAGGATGTCATCCTGAAAGCCAAATCGAGTAAAGCCATTAACGAGAAACGTAAAAATGCCAGGATCTTTAATGTTGTTTTTGTGATTGACGGCACCGAAAGTATGAAACCTTATTTTAGCGCCGTTGTCCGCGGTATCGCCGAAAGTGTGGAGAAACTCAGCCAGAAGAATACCATGCGTTTTGGCGCTGTTGTTTATCGCGATTTTGCCGAAGGTCCTGCCTACCTTGCCGAAACCATACCCATGACACCCCAGTACGATGAATTTAACCAGGCCTTGTTAAAAACCTGGTCGGATGATAAAAATAAAAACGATAAAGATGAACCTGAAGCAGTCAACTATGGGTTACACGAAGCCCTGATAAAACTGGACATTCCAAAAGAAGAAACCAATATTCTCATCCTGGTGGGCGATGCCGGTAATCATGACCGTAAGGACGCCTCACAGGTAAGTGATGAAGAAATTATCAATCTTCTTTATGAAAAAAACATGAACTTCCTGGTGTATCAGGTCCATCACAAAGGGACTCCCGCCTATAGCAAATTCCAGGTCGAGGCAAAAAACATCATCGGGCTGGCCGAGATGAAGAGATATAATGTAATCAAATCGATGGAACCGAAAATGGGTATTACGGTCGAAAAACCAAGCTGGAAAGATATCGGGAATAATACCTTTAAATTGATGAATTCCTCCATGATTGGCCGGATCGTTTATTCAGAACCCGGTAAGGGGCTTACCGAGAATCTGTTACAATTTGAGATCGCAGAAATTGTTGAAAAAGCGCCCCTCGAAACCGAAAAGTGGCTGGTTGCCTTAAGCAAAGTGGTTGATGACGGTATTGGTTTCGCAAGTGTTTCAAAATCAATGCCTACAGAGGGAAAATATACCAGTGACTTTCAGCAAACCATGCTTTTCATCCTGGCCAATACACTTCAGGGAACATTAACCAAGGAAGAACTGGAAGGGTTGAAGGACGACCGCTATGAATTCTCTGAAACAGGGTATTCACCTGAAAGATGCGAAGGGTTAAAAGAAAATTTGTATGAGCCTGTTGTATTTTTAACCTTTGAAGAGTATTATCAGTTGCTTTCAACCATTATGACACTTATTTTCGACACCGGTACTACCTCCGAGAACAGGAAAAAAATGCAGGATGTTTGGAACCAGCTCCTGGCGGGCCACCTGGGTGAAGTCCGAAAAGGGATGTCGCTGGAAGAAGCCATGAGGAAAGTGACCGGTCTGCCCAGCCGGAGTCCGTTTATCAAAGATATTCACGTAGAAGATATTATTGACCCCAACAAGTTTCCCGATGATAAATTTAATAAATGGCTTGACCAGATAGCAAAAAAATACAACAAACTAAATAAATACCTTCAGGACGAAAACTTTAAATATAAATTCAGGTGCAACGACAGCAAGTTCTACTGGATCGAAGAATCAGACCTGCCATAAGCACACCTTATCATACGTTATCTCTTTAACTTCCTTATAATCATTATGATGAAGCTTCTTTGCGCATTAAACCAAACCAGCCGGACAGTGTTGGGGATTCTCTTCATAATGCTTTGGATATCAAATCTTCCGCAAGCATATTCACAGGGAAAAATTCCAAGGGTGATGTTTGAGCCAAGCCCTTATTTGAAACCTACTATACGTATACTGGAAAACTATAATCCTTTCCCTGCCGAACAACGATCAAAGGACTTCTGGATCGTTTTTTCCGATCGACAGGGGAATAAGACCTATACCGATGCCACTTGTAAAATAGAAATGGCAACTATTGATTTCCTTGACAAATTCCTGGTGGTGGAAGAATCCGGACAGTATATCCATATTGCCCAGGATAAAGAATGGGATGGAACCGATGAATACCTGTCGAAAGGATGGAAAGACTTTGGCTGGATCCATAAAAAATATATGCTTTTATCGAAAATGTGCCTGCGAAACGATAAAAACATAACGTTGAAGGCCATGGTTATCAATGATGAAGAGGCGATGAAGGAAGCTTTCCATAAAGGGGATAACCAGTCTACGGTATTTTACTCAGATCCGGTAAAGAAAATAAAAAACTCAAATCAATCAAACCTGTTCACCATCTTCTTCGTGTATAAAAAAGAAGGAGATTTTTACCTGATCAGTAAAACGGATGGGATCACCGATGATGCCACGGTGAAAACCAACATTTATGGTTGGGTAAACAAAAAACAACTCAATGTCTGGAACACCAGGAACGCCTGGGAACCCAACTCCAGGCAGAATGCCGTTGATGAACGAAGATCACGGGGCATTAAAACAAGCACTTTTAGCACCTTTACCCAGGCTCAGCATTTCAGGGAAACTATGCGGGCCGATACCGTACAATGGGCTTCAGACCCTTTTGAGGAACGCAAAGGGGGCGAATTCAGGCGATTTCCGATCTTAAACCGTGAGAATGGCATCGTCAAACTTTCAGTATATGGCGGTTTTAATCCAAAGGATGTCATTTTTAAAGCCAGGACGAGTAAAGCCATCAATAAAAAATGTGATAAAGCCAGGCATTTTAACCTGGTTTTTGTGGTCGATGGTACATATAGTATGAAACCCTATTTTGATGCTATAGTCCGCGGTATTTCCGAGAGTATTAATAAACTCAGCCAGGACCACCCCATGCGGTTTGGCGCTGTTGTTTATCGCGATTTTGCCGAAGGCCCTTATCTTGCCGAAACCATCCCCCTGACCGCCTTTCCTGAAGAGTTTAAACAAAATTTGTTAAGAACCTGGTCGGACGATAAAAACAGATACGATACCGACGAACCTGAAGCTGTTAAGTATGGTTTGAAACAAGCCCTGACAACACTGGATATCCCGGAGGACGAAACCAATATACTCATCCTGGTTGGAGATGCCGGAAATCATGACAGAAATGATCTTTCACAGGTCAGCGATGACGAGATCATCAGGCTGCTATACGAAAAAAATATAAACTTCATGGTGTTCCAGGTAGCGAATCAAAAAGATAAACCTTCCTATGTCAAATTTCAGATAGCTGCAAAAAACTTGATCATGCTGGCAGAAAAAAAGAGATATAATTTCGTGAAAGGGGTGGGAACGGAAATGGGTGTTACGCTTGATAAACCCAGTTGGGATGATGTTGGCAATTTTACATGGAAACTCAAGAATGCTTCTATGATCGGGTATTTAATCTATTCTGAACCAGGCAAAAAGTTGCAAACGGACCTGTTACAGTACGAAATTGCGGAAATTGTGGAGAAAGCTCCGCTTGAAACCGAAAAATGGCTGAATGCCCTGAGTAAAGTGGTTGACGATGGTATCGGCTTTACCAGCGTTACTAAATCAATGCCCAAAGAAGGGAAATACACCAGTGACTTTGAGCAAACCATGCTTTTCACGCTGGCTAAAACGCTCAATGCCGATTTTACACCGGAAGAACTGGAAGCTTTGAAGGACAATCGTTACGAATATTCTAAAACAGGGTATTCACCGGAAAGATGCATCGGCTTAAAAGAAAATTTGTATGAGCCTGTTGTCTTCCTGACCTATAATGAATTCAGCCAGCTAATTACTTCAATTGCGCCATTGGTGCTGGAAGCCGGTACCACAAACGAAAAGAGGAAAGCCATGAGCGATGTCTGGAACCAGATCCTTGCCGGCCACCTGGGAGAAGCCAGAAAGGGAATCTCTATACAGGAAGCCATGATTAAGGTGACCGGCTTGCCTAGTAAAAGCTCCTTTATCGACTCAGTTAAAGTGGAAGATATCATTGATGAAATAAAATTCCCCACCCAAAAATTTAACCGATGGTTAGACCAGATCAAAAAGAAATATGATAAACTGAACAAATATTATCAAAATGATGAATTTCCTTACAAATTCTCTTGCAACGGGAGCAAATTCTACTGGATAGAAGAATCAGATCTTCCCTGATCCGGGCATCTACTTGGTTAAAATACAAAAACAGTTTTTATGGAAAACAATTCAAACCTATTCAATATCAGGAATTTAACCTGTACTTACGCCGGCAGCCAATCGAAGGCTATTTATGTAGATAAACTCGATATCGCCTGCGGCCGTTTTGTGGTTATTGTTGGGAAGTCAGGTTCCGGTAAAAGCACTTTGCTGGAGGTTTTGGGGTTAATGAACAATACCCTGCAAACCGGCTCCTCCATCTCCATTCACCTGGAGGGGGGCAGGAAGGAATACCTGTATGAAAACCTCTGGCGAGATCCCAGGGAAAAAGACATTCAATATATCCGTAAAGAACACTTTAGCTTTATCTTCCAGAGTACCAACCTGATGCCAAATTTTACCGCCCTTGAAAATGTAATCATGTCGTTAATGATCCAGGGCAAATCACAGGAAGAATCTTCTTTCGCGGCTACCCGGCTGATGCAATTGGTTGGGCTGGGCGATGTCGATTCCAAAAAGAAAACCTATGAGCTGTCGGGCGGCCAGAAACAGCGGCTTGCCTTTGTCAGGGCCATGATCCCTGAATTTACAGTTATTTTCGGTGATGAACCCACAGGGAACCTCGATGAAACGAACTCCAGGGAGTTGTTTGGATTGCTGAGAACCAATATTGCAGAACAAAAACGGACGGCTATCATTGTGTCCCACAACATCGACCTGGCCGTTGAATTCTCCGATCAGATCCTGGTTCTGACCAAGGAAAAAGGATATGGCGAATTTCTCGATTCACATATTTTCCAACATGAAACCAATGGTTCAGGACCGAAATGGATAAACCTGGCAGGGGATAAAGTAAGCGATATCAAGGCAACCTTACGTTCCTTACTTTAATACTAACTTTTACCACTGAATTGCCGACCCTCAATGATTATAATTAATTGTAACTGAATAATTTATCTGATATGTTACGACTTTTCGCAGGTTTATTTTCAAGGCTCTTCGGAGTAAAAAAAGATTTTATCCTTCTTTTTATGATCAGGGAAGGGAAAGAATTAATGGGCCGGCATTATAAAAATTTCTGGATACTGATAGGGATCATCTTCCTGACTTTCATAGCGATAGGTTTTTCTACCGGTAGCCTGAAATACCTGGAATTTAAAATGAACGATCCCTTTATGAAATTTATTACCATTCTGGTTCCGAATGATAGTGTTTCGGAAAGAATAAGCACTATTAGGGACACATTAATGAAAGATTCATATAAGGAAAAATTCATGTACAAAAATGTGACAGGTCATGATAATTACTGGGTATACTTTCGCAACCCTATTAAAAACCAGACTTATGTCCGTAAAGGCCGGCCCGTTCCTTACGATGCCTCTCTGATAAACGCGATCTTCGATCCTAAAAACTTCCCCAGAGGACATAAATTTTCCGGTAAAAACGACCTGGGGATCATCGTCAAACAATCGTTTCTGGAATCCCTTCAGTATGATCCCGATACCTCTCATGTTTTCATGTATTACTCCTCGGGTGAAAAATCCTGGTATATCCCTATACCAATTATTGCCGTGGTAAAGGAACTTCCTGACCTCTGTGATTTCGTTACTACGCCTTACTTTTACTATTTGCGGTATAAGGGTGAGGGTGAAGAACATATGAGTCCAAAATATACCCGTCAATTAAGGATCTGGGTAAATGGTGACTCGCTAAAGGCAGCCAGGTTTTTTGAACAATTACAACAATTCACGAAAACGGAAAAAGCTTTTCAGGGGTTCACCCCGGCATGGTTTTCACCTCAAAAGGATATAAATACAAATAAAGGATATATTATAACGGCTGCTTTTGACCCCCGCCCCGATTCGGTTGAAATTATTGATAATATGTATGCCGCCATTCAACAGGCTCCCGAATTTAAAAGCTATGGCATTTTGCACCTCTATTTCCCCAGGGAGGTTAACAAATATTCCCTGGAAAAACCAGGGATACTCTCAGTTGAGTTCGATAAAACCGACATGATCCGGGAATTCAGAAATTACCTGTACAAAACATACTCTTTAAATATAGACATGGCCTCGGTGGAAGCCATGGAAAATTACAATTTCATCACTAAACTAACCCGGCTTATTTCTTTTATTCTTCTGATATTCAGCGTGATGAGTATTTCATTTTTCCTTTCTAATGTGCTTCGTAACCACCTCGAGAGCATCAAAATGAACATCGGGACTTTTAAAGCTTTCGGACTGGAAACCAAACTGTTAAAAAGGATTTATCTCCTCATAAGCGGTGGTTTTGTACTTCTCTGTATTATCATCTCTCTGCTGTTTTCCTGGTTTTTTGAAATGGCAAGGATTGCCAATTACGGGTTGCTTCTGCTGTTTAAGAACATGGAAAAAAACCAGACCTATTTCACCCTGATGAATCCCTGGACTATTATCGCCATACTGGTCATATTGCTATGCAGTATCATCGTCATGAACAAGACCATGAACAACATCTTTACTCAAAATCCCGGTGACCTGATCTACGACAGAGACAAGGAATAACTGCCTAAAATTTAATCTCTTTAGGTACTTTGGTGGTATCTGTTTTGGTTGCCTTCTCAACCGGAATCTGTTTCCGCATGGCATTGGTATCCATGTTTTTGCGAGTGATGGTATCCTTCCACCCCTCATCATTGGTTTTATTTCCTGAACAACTCCCTATGAAAAAAATGAGTAACAAACCAAAAGTGAATAAACCAAACCTCTTCATAATAAGTAAGTTAATTAGACATCTACTCTTCATCACGTAAAAAAGGCAGTTAACATTATTATTCTGCCTTTACTACTGACAAACCTACACTAAATTCTTTAATTTCGCAATCACCTCTTTAAGGTGATGACTAAGATCCTGAATTACGAGACCCATGAATCAAGAAGAGGAATAGTGATTGGAATGGAGTCATTCTCTATATGTCTGAGTGGTAATTTATTATAGTTTGAATTATGGGAGGAAATCCTTAATTTTGAATGGTTCATTCTTTCCTGGTTATTAATTTGATTACCGGATGGTTAACATTTAATAAAGTAGCTTAAAATGAGAAGATTAGAATGTCAGAATTGCAAGAAGGTATATGTTCACAATCATGGTGGGCTGGCATCCTGCCCGAATTGCGGAAGCAACAGCTACAATGAATTACCTGAACACGAAAATCATGAATGGTGGAAAGATCTCTGGGTGCTCATTTGCTTTCTGGTGCTGGTAATGATGATTATCGGGCTTTTCCTTCTGCCCCGTTTGTCAAATGAGTTCATAGTCAAGATCGATCCCAGACCGCAGGAGTCGAAAATCCTTCTACTCGTTAACAATGGTGACGAAATCGCAGATCCTGCCGGGTTTTCGTATTCGCTCGACGATGGACGGGACTTCCAGCCCTCCAATATTTTTAATAATCTGAAAGCCGGAAAGTATACCATAAAAGTTAAACATAATAAAAACAACAAGGCTAAGTTCACTTATTCCTTTTCAAATCCGGTAAGTTTCACCCCGGAAATCATTATCCCACCAAATCCATGCGATTGTAAGAACCTCAAAGTTGTAAAGGTTGAATCCGTAAGCAAGGACGGGAAAAATGGAGTACAGATCACCAGCAGTCAGCCCGCTTGCCGGGTTTTATACTCTGTTTCCGATAAAACCGGTAAATATCAGGAAGACAACTTCTTCCCCTTTACAAAAAAGACCAAACTGAACATCTTTATAAAGCATGACAATTGCGACCCCGTAGCCTTTAAAGATAACCCATACAACTACAGTCCACCTGCTCCTGCCGAAAAACCAGTACTGGCTAAACCGCAACCCCAGGCCCCAGCCCAACCCCAGGTAAAAACCAAAGACCCGACTTATGAAGAATTGTCTGCACAAATCGAAAAGATTATCAATAATGGCGCAGTCCCTTCTACCATAAATCCTTTCATTCAAAAGTATTTCGCCGGTAAAAGCGTAAATGTTTTAACCACAAAAGATAATATGAACTATCCCATCAGTGAATATCTCTCAAACCATGATCCCGGCGAAAAATTTAAAATCAAGGTGACAAATGCCGCTTACAATACACAACACAAAGTGACCAGCATTTCAATCAATGAAAATAAGAGATAATCCTCACTCCCTCTGATGTTCCAGGGAAAGGGTAAGCAGGTAAACCCGAAATAAAGGGGTGAAATATTTCGTTAAACCTTGTTATACAGGTTCATAGTAACCACATAATGGTAAACAACCAGGGCCAGGCTCAGAACGGTCATAATGACGAACCTGATGATAGCGGCATTGCGCTGTTTGGCATTTAAAGGAGTATCCATATCAGTTACCGCTATTATTTAGTTTTCATTGAATTAATAATCATATCATTCTTTTCCTTTAAATCTTTCTGGCAGGCCGCTAAATCTGTTTCAAGCTTAGTCTTATCTTCCTTAAGTTTCTTCAGCTCCTCATTTTCATTACCGCCTGTCCCTTCACCAGCCTTTTGAATACTATCGTAAATGTCTGATATTCTGACGTATACAAATTTATTAATATCACTTTCGTCTATACTGTCCTTGGCGAAATTGTATAACTTCCCGCTGGAATTCGTATATTCCTTCCCAAAATTCTTTTCTTTCCAAAACTTATCCAGGTCAGCGATCAGGGTTTTCAGGCGCTCCACCTTTTCTTTCTGGGCCTTTATCGACATTCCCCTGGCATTCAACTTGTTAATGGCTTTATCAGGAAGGCTGAACAGGAAATAAAGGGGTATGATGGCACACAGGAGGCTGACAACAAACATAAGGATAAACCTAGTGATCAGCGAATTGCGTTCTTCGTTTGAAGGAGTTTTTGTTTCCATGGTTGTTTAATCGGTTAAACGCCAAACATATTTTCGTCCCTGGGCAGAAATTTGGAATAATTATCCAGGAATTGAAGGATCTTTTGCCGGGCTTTGGCAATCTCCATGTGATCATATTGGAAAGCGATCAGGTCTTTTAACAAGGCCTTCAGGTCGTCTTTTAAGGGTATATTCTGGGTTTCACAGGTAAAGAAGATCCCCCTGGAGAGTTGGGCGATTTTTTCCATCAGGAAAACCGGCGGCAAATAAGGGATGTACCAATCCAGGGCTGTCTTATTCTCGTTGAAGAAGTTCAGAACACTCACCAGCAAAGGCTTATTGGTTACGTTCGGTTTTCTGAAGAGTTCCAGAATTTTCCTTTCGAAATCATCTAAGGCAGCTTTTGTCTTCCTGATCAGGTCGGCCAGGGCCGCGTGCGACTGAAGGCTGGTACAGGGTGGGATATAGGAAGGATCTGCTTCGAAGCTGCTTCCGGAGTAAAGTCCCAGGGGAACGATCCCGGGCCCGAAAGAATGATTGGACTTATGCGGGTAAGGAAACAGGTGGAACTGGCATTCGGGTAATGAATAAGGGTACCGCAGCGGGCTTTCCAGCTCGTTGATCTCACCATAGGGGGCTCTGTTAAAGGCTTTTACCGTCAGGACCAATAAATACTGGCTGGCTTCTGTTTCCGGTTTACTCAGTAAAAACTCCTGGTTGGCAGGGATATGAGCCAGGTGCCCGTCGGGGGTTATTACTGTAAACGGCCTCAGGGATCTGATTTTGCCCGACTGAACCGAAAGTGAAAAACTCAGCGTATTACCCTCATTTTCGGCAAGGGGCAGTAACCCATATGATAACGGATTAACAAATCCTCCGGCAACCTGTTGAATACGCTCGATGAAATGATTCTCCATTTCAATGAAATGCCCTGAATTAATACGCATTCCATTTACCCAATTTACCTGAAAATAGTGACTCATGCCTTCATTAATTGAGATTTGTATTCGGGTTCACGTTTGCAAATGATCACATAGGCTTTCTTGTCCCTGTCGGCCTGCATGGTAATGTTCTCGATTTCCTCAGGGCTTGAATTACCAAAATAAACCGGGTTGGTAAACCCGAGCTCAAGAAAAGTCCGGTTAGGGTCGAGCATCCTCCCTTTTGGAGTTTCGTCTGCCAGGAAAAAGTACCACGGATGAGGGTTGTTGCTTTTATCTCTTATTTCCAACTGGTGAACACCCTGGTTCACTTTATACCCTTCAAGGGTGGCATTATAGTAATCCCCCAGTTTCAGGTTTCCCGGAGCCCGCATGGGAAGCGATTCGAACATCCCCTCGCCCTCGCATTGAGCGGATAAGCGATATTTTACTATGAAGAAATGGCTGATCTCATCGGCCTTGAATTGTAAACCACCGCTCCGGTTATAGATCCAGGGTTTCTGCGCTACAAAAATTTTGGCAGGAATGCCCAGGTAGCTTTCAATGGCATAACTAAAAAGCAACGGAATGAAAAAAGTAAGGACGGCCGAGAAATTGTATATGAGGAAGAAGTCGTAATCAACTATTCTTACAAACATAAGTAAGCCGGCAAAGCCGGTAAAAACAACCGCCATGGCATACAATATCCTCCATCCGATGGCTTCTGTCTTGGTCCAGCCCAATATCCTCCCTGAGAGGAAGTGATGCAGAAGACCCATGAGAAAATTCCAGGTCATCACAACAATGTAAAAATAAAAAGGATTGTTTAACCAGCTGGCCCGTATCCCTACAATCCCGATAAGGATACCGCCCACTCCCATGTACAGCAGGTTCTTGCCAGTCTTGCTCTTCGCCTTTCCCACATAGAACGTGATGATCAGCAACAGTATCAGCGCAATGATGGTAAATAAGATGACGAATGGAATGGACCCTGAAAAAAGTATTGATCTCATAGGTTAATTAATTTTAGTATTAAAACCGACAAAGGACTCCCCCATCTGAAAATCGGCTTCAGCATCGAGGACATTTAATTTAAACTCAACCTCATAATGAAACGGAACGAAATAATCGGCAAAACGCTGCAGCAGGTGATACTTCCCCCCACCTTCCAGAAACTGGTTTCCTTTTTGCAGTGGAATATTGTTGATGGTAAATATCAGTACTTCAACGTATTCGGCAACAGGCCCCGTCATCAGCATGTCCATCCCGCAGGCATTGTTTCCCAGACCGGAAGCATTAACCCCGGCACTAGTCGGCTCAAGCTGCTTCACATACCGCTTATGCTGCCATTCAACTTCTTCTTCAATTAAGTAAGAAAGAAACCTGGCCGTCAGCCCGAAATTGCCTACCACGGTATTGGCCAGTGGAAGCATCTTGCACAACCTCGCTGCATCAACCGCATCAAGCTTGTCATCCGTCTTCCAGAACTGATGTAAAAATTCGGCCTCATGCGTTTTTAACTTACTGATCAACAGGTTGAAATGACCCTCCAGCTCAACTCTTTTTTTTATCATTTCATTCTCAACCGGGCTGAAAAGAATGGAAAAGAACTCCCGCTGCTCCCTGTTAAAGGCAATGGCCTCTTCAATTTTTGTTTTGGTTCCTTCAACCGGAATGAAAAACAGGTATTCCGGCAAAGAAGTGAAAATGCCGTCTCTTGAAACTTTTACATATATCTTTCCATTTCTCTCCTCGTACTTCAGAATATCCCGGTCCCAGTTCTTTTTATGACTGCTGCAGAACTGGACTTCAATGCTTTCCGGGTCAATACCCTGCCCCATAAGGTCTGCTATAATCGCCTCCGCCCGGATATTGAACTTAAGCTCATTCAGGTTGTTAACCAAATCTTTCATATCATCCCTCTGCTTGAGGCAAATATAAAACTTTTTAGCACTATCAAGCAAGAACTACCTCTTTTCATTAGAGAAACGTTAAAAAAAATCCTGCCGTTCTTCCTTTTTCGAAGATTGGCACCTTCTGTTTAGAATTCTTCTTTTATTTTTGTAAATTCGCCTCCATCACAAATCTCAATACAGTTCATGAAGTCTTATATAAAAATACCCATAACCCCTCATATCAAAGGAAACTCCGGTATACTGGAGAGGGTCGACATCGAAGAATCTATCAAACAGTTCATCGATATGCTCATCACCACAAAACAGGGGGAGTGCCTGTTCAACCCCGATTTTGGCTATGAAATATGGACCAGGGAATATGAGCCTATCCTCAATTCCCAGAAATGGCAGCCCGTTTTCATGGAACAGATCAAGTATTTGTTGGAAAAGTACGAATCAAGGATCACCAAAGTACAGGTCAGGGAACCGGAGATCACTACCCTCCAGAAAACCAAAAAAACCGACAAGGATTATCGTATTACACTGACTGTCAGCTACAAGATCATTAATACCGGTGAGACTTTCAACAATGTTAAAATAACTTTTGAATATTAGGAAATTATGAAGCCGATTACTCAGAATATACTGGCTCACATGTTCGCGAAAGCGGAAGAAAAAATGGTGGAAAACGGCTGGAAAGAACACGAGGTCAGCCTGTTTATGAATGATCCTGTCATCAAACTTTTTTATGGTGCCTGTGCTGAAGAGATTGGTAATGTGCATGATGAGATTTTTCACATGGAACAACAGCTCACCAAAAACACGGTGGAGCAGATGCTGCCTGAAGAATTCCAGACACCCAGCCCGGCTCATGCCATCTTTTTAGCCCGGCCTTTCGAAAAACTCTCCGAAGCACAGGTTATCTCCGATTTCCAGTTCAACCTTTTCAAACAGGATAAAACGGCTAAAGAGCTCACTTTTACCCCTGCCGGCAACTTTACTGTGTACCAGGCTGATGTCGAGTATGTTATCTTCCAGGACAAGGTATTTCAATACGTGAAAGGAGAGAAAATTCTTCTGAACAAGGACAAGACCTTTAATGTCATGCAGGATGACGTGCTCTGGATCGGGATAAAAGGCCTGAAAAACCTGCTGCCAAGAGACCTGGTCAGCCTGTTTTTTACCCTTCCTGTCGCCGGTAACGAACTCTATGCCTTTTTAAATACCCTGAAATATGCCAGGTGCTGGACAGCCTCGGGAAAACCGATCAAATCGAGCCTGGGACTGGAAAGTGACCGGCAGGATTATAAGGAAACGATACTGACCAGGCCCGACTACCTGGTTTATAAGCTGTTTCAGAATGCAAGGGATTGGTACCAGCGTCACTTTATTACCCTGCACAACCTTCCTCTGCCCAATCCCAGCGATCCCTCCTTTCCGGCCGAACTGAACCACCTGCTACCCAACACCCAGTTGGAAAAAGACACGGACGAGATCTTCTGGGTCAAGTTCATTTCTCCTAACCTCCTGAAAGAAGCCTGGATACAGCAGATGTTCTGCAGTATTAACTGTTTTCCTGCCCTCAGCCTGAAAATCGAACAGGAACTGTTTGATGTGGAAAATATTCCCGTCAACATCTTCCAGGTCAGCAGCGATGATACCATATTGGCTATCAAAGGGATATCGGGCAAGATCAAAACGAAACAGGAGGATTCCCATTACACCATGATCGATCCTTCTGTAAGAAATGTGATCGGCAGGGATGGAGAGGCGATATTCAGAAAAGGAAGCCTGGGGCGGTATAACGCGCAGAAACTCAAGAATTTATTGAATTACCTGACTGAGATCCTGAAAGAAGAAACCATTTTACTTACCCGCGACGGGACCAAGGAGGACCTCGACCGTCTCAACCGCCTGAACCGCACCATCAATGATTTTGAGAAAGGAATAGACCTCGAAAAGGAGAAAAGGAACCGGTACAGCGGGAACATCATCCTGCGGCCCTTTAAAGACCAGAGCAAAGTTTATATCAGATTCTGGACGACCCCGGCTGATGAAGGCAACAACATCAGGCCGCTACCCGGCGAAGAAGGGGATCAGCAGTGCAGTATTTCTTTCGGCCCTGAAATAAAGACCGATTCCCTGAAGCTGATAACCATGTCAACAGGAGGTAAAAAACAACGAACAGATGAAGAGTATGTCGATACCCTCAGAAAGCTGATCCTGAGCCGAAACCGTATCGTTACGGCAGAAGATATCAAGGCGTTCTGCTACGAATATTTCAGCCCGAAAAAAATACAGGTTGAGGTAAAGAAGAACTTCAGCCAGGGGACTATGCCCGGCGAAGGAATGGTCAGGACCATCGACATCCTGATCCACCTGACCCAGAAAGGAAATACACCAAATGATCAGTTGGTCTTTTACAAGGAAGACCTGCTCCAAAAGCTTGAACAGCACTCAGCCAACACCCTTCCTTTCAGGATAGAGATTAAATAATCCACTTATAGGCAACATTCATATTGCCAGATAGTTAGTCAGAAGAAGATTGGATTCTGAAGAGAAATTGGAGGGATTTATTTTTTCTCCGTACTCCTTTTTACTTCCTGTACATTTTCAACAAAAGTTTCGCAAAATTTGTCGTAAGTCCTGGCTTCGGCTTCCACGGCTTTTTTGTATGCTATCCAGGCACTTCTTGCCTTTGGACTGAGTTTACCGTGGTGGAAAGCCCTTTCTGCAAAAAAGACGACAGCCATTTTATGTAATTCAGCGGCCAGGAACAGCGGTGAAACAAATGCCTTACTGATGGAAGAGGCTACCGGCGATAATATCCCAGCCCATGAAAAAGCATTTTTCACCAAGGGTGATGAATTGTTAAAGACTGCCATAGCCTGCCGCGTCATCCGCGCATTCGATCTCTTCCACTCCGATATCATAACAAGGGTATTATTTATTCGTTCCTGTAACCAATTTACTGTCTGGCAAAGTTACATCAAATTCAGGAATTTATAAAA
The DNA here is from genome assembly GCA_026391855.1 of Bacteroidota bacterium. GTDB lineage: Bacteria > Bacteroidota > Bacteroidia > Bacteroidales > CAIXZF01 > JAKLIX01. Next base: position 77,290 of record JAPLDE010000067.1, read on the forward strand.
TCCAATGGGGTGATAGAATGAAAACCTTTTTCAAAAAATTATTCCAGCCGTTCGGATCATAAAAAACATAAATCAGGCAACTTCTAACCTTATTTATAGACATTTATATTATACCTGACCAGCTCAATAAAGAACTTTTCATTCCTGAGAAACAACTTTACTGAGGCATTGATATCGTTGACCTCCAGTTGCAACTGAATCGGCTGTCCAGGGTTTTCGGTTGAAAGCTTTGTAAATGCTGCAAAGATTTCCTCTTCATTAAAAGTACCTTCAGCACTGTAATTACTTCCGTCGGTTCCCATCCAGTTTAACCAAAAATTTCCAGGGATAGTCCTGCTATAAACAATCTCCTTTGGTTTATCCTGAAAATCAATAAATTCTCTTTCTCCGTTGTAGTATCCAACTAGGATATTCAGTGGCCTTGCCTTGCTGATAACCAAGGGTTTCCAGTCATATCTTACCCTGTATGTCTTGCTCCAGAGATCAATAGGCACCCCATTACGTTCAATGGCTGATATTTCTTCAGGTCCGAGATTTTCACTAAGCATAAGCCTGACGAATTTCTCCCTCGGATAGTCAGGGTTTGGTATGAAATCGGTCCAGGTATAATCAGTATCATGGGCCTGAAGGAAACAAACTTCTTTACTCACCTTTTCTCCTGCCAACCATACTGAAACCCCTCCACCGGGTGCGAGACCGACTGTTATATACCTGTATGTCAGTTTCTTTCCATCATCGGGGTTAATAAATCCCTCTTTAAATAGCTGGAGTATTTTATCCTGCGGCAAATTGAAATCACCTTTATAGAACTTGTTCTCCGTGTATGAAAACCATGTAATTTCCAGGAAATCAGGCACCGGTTTAATTTCTTTACCGGTCAGATGGATAGATCCTTTTGCCCCCCAACCGTTATTAATCACCTTGCCGTCTGGTATATAAATGGCAAACTTATTCAAAGTGATCAGATTCCCTTTTATAATCTGCATAGGGTATTTTACCGGAGCACATTCAGTTGGCATCAAATTCATTCATAGCAGTTTTGCAATTCGTTAATACAAAAAGGATTATAAAAGCTGACAGGATAATAATAGGATTTTTCATCCGGGAAATATTTCTCTTTTTCTGACGAATTTACCAGGGTTAGCCTCATCCTTAACAAAACGTGGTGCATTTGCCCCGGCAGTACTTCCGAAGAATGCCGAATAGTGAAAATATTTGTGACGGTTTTCCCTGAATTCAATATCATTCAGATGGCTTTTCCACCCACCTTTTCCGTCGATGCCGATCCAGTTTTTCATTGACTGCAGATCCGCCGGTATTGGGTCCTGACCCTGCATTAAGCTATTATTAAATAGAATTTGGGCGTTGGTAGCATGGTGTGTCATTACAAACATAGGGATCCTGCTGTATTGGTTGCTGATATGCTGACGGCTTACCCTTAACTCATTCCAGAAGTTCACCTCCTTAATCTCCCCCTTTTCGGGTTTATACCAGCCTTCACGGATCAGCCTGGCTCGTTCTTCTTCAAATCTGATTTTGTGAACATCTCTTAACCAAAGTACATCAAGGTCCAGTATCTGGATGTTATCTTCCTCATAATCATCGGCATACCCTCCTCCGACGTCTGAATGTACTCCTGGTAACTCAATCTCCAGACCTCCGTGCTTGCTGCGGATATCAGTCAGGGCAAAATTCTTCCTGTGCTCGTCATAGGCAACCAGGTGTACTACTTTGCTCACTGCGGCGACCGAATCAAGATGCAGGTCATCCGTATCATTGCTGTGAACGATGCCAAAAGAGGCCACTGTATCGAAAAGGCCTGCAAAACCGGCCTGGAAACCTGATACCGAATAACCTTCCTTTTGAAGTCTTGTCATAATATTTTCTTCCTCATCAATAAAGGCATTGTAAAAAAAGTACCTGGCTGCCGCAGCGCCACGGCTGAATCCAAAAGCATCCAGCTTTAACTTTGTTATTGAGGTGGTTTCTTTTGCACCAACAAGTCCCTTAATATCAGTAAAAAGCTGTTCGACTCCTTTTTCTACTTTGCCTTTTACTCCGGTAGATAACATACCCATCCCCTGGCCTGCAATTACCGTATCTGACACTTTGTCCTCTGTCCCGATACCTTCTATATACCTGACAATGTGATGCATAAACCCCGTGGCCTGCTTTACATACCGCTCCATCTTGGCAATGTTGGACAGATCATTTTTATAGCTTTCCATTTTAAACCCAGGCCTGTACCATTTATCGACAGACGCCTTGTCATTCTTCCATGCCTCGACGTTGGTCCGGTTGTTACCCGTTCCGTCAAAAAAAAGGCTCGCCCTTATGGTAATTTCCTTCTTCGGGGGTGGTTTCTCTTTATCATCCTTCACCTTACAGGGAGTGGCGGGTTCGTCTGCCCTGGTATCCGGCCTGGAATAATTGGTTTCTTCAGACTGCTGTTTATCGGTTCCTGCCATTTCTACCCTGAAAAATTAAATTTTTCGAAAAAATGAACAATCAGACATAAAAAAATGATTCCAGGATAATCCTTTCCAGCCTGTATCTGTCTGATAACAAGCAAAGATAGAAGTTTTCCAATCTTACGCCTTCAGCTCTGCCATTTTCGCTCAGGATAGATGCCAGTATTTTATGCAGAGGTATATCAAACTGAAAATGAATATGGTAATGTATAAACTTTTGAATATTCAATTCCGTCGTAATCTCGTACATCTTACAGATTTCCATCATTTTATTGATATAGGATCTAATTTCCCCGTCGCTTTTATCCTCCGCAAAGTCCGGAAAGTTGCTGCGAATGAATTCAATGGTACTCAGGATAAAAGATTCAACCCTGAAGTAAATAAATAATTGTATCTGCTTGTTTCTGATGATCATAGCGTAAAATTACAAAAACAAAATGAAGTTTCACCAGGTTAAGATGTCATTCTGTTTAAACCAATGAAAGCCGGGTTTGGTAGTGAATTACTTCATAGTACTTTATAGAAGTATGGATCAGGACCAACATCTGCTGAAAGAAGACTTCATTTTTATTTTCTTTCAGGTTGAAGGTTATGACTTGTTCATTAGCCAAAATAATCCAGCCTAACCTTAATTCGGAAATTCTGGTAATTTTTCAGACTTATACGTGCGAAAAATCTTAGTCTGAACTATCGCTTTGGTTATAAGTAGCCCTTAAACTTCCCGAAACGTTGTCCACCAAAGAACTGCAATACGTTTTTGCAGCTAAAAGGCCTGCGCCGCTTAGTAATACCCCACCCAAACTCAAGCTGCCTCCGGTAGCAATACCGGCTACAGCAAGTCTGCCACCCATCCCGATAGCATAGGTCGATATACCACAAGCTACAGCAAGAGTTGCAATTGCGTCAGGTGAAGAACACCACGCTTTTTCCGCGGCATCAGCCTGCTGACTTGTACAATTGGTAAGGGCTTTAATAACATCAGCCACTGATCTGACTGTTCTTCCTTCTGTTGTTGGCATTTTTCAAAGTATTAATGTTTAACATTCAGAGAATTTAATCGAATAATTTATTTGTTTTTATAGCAATAATCGTTTATTATCCGAATGAAAAGGGCACCATATTTTTCCAAGTTTACACCGTGATCATTTTTTATAAATTTCCTGACTCTATGAATCATGACCAGAAGTTACGGAAGGAACTTCTCTTTTTTTTTTCCGCCGGGTTGAAAGTCATCACTTCGTTGCGGGTAATCTTTTCTGTTAATAGTACACCATTGTCCAGGGAAAATACAAAAGCAAAGGCAGAATCCTCATCTTCACATATTAAATAATTTACAGGTCCGAAGAAATCCTTCAGCTGGGTCTGATCGCAGGTAGGCAGGAAGACCCTCAATACCCTGGGGTCATAAAACCGGAAATAATAAGCCTCACCATCTTCAGTATTGACAGTCAGGAACTTCTGAAAGTGTTTGACCAATTTTTTCAGGTCGTGGTCAGCATAAACCAGCACCCCCCATGAATCGCCCCATCCCTTTTCAAAATACCAGTCGTTGAAGGAGCTCAAGTGTAAAAAGAAAGGGGGATACTCCGGTTAAGTTAGCTTCCTTCCTGCCCTTATAAAGTGAAATAAAATCCCTATTAAACTCCTGAGCCTTAATCATTTCGACATCCATCCTGGCAGCATCCAATAAGACAAACAGTGGTCCGGTTTCCATGCAGAAAATCCCTTCTCCCTTAAAAGGTTATTATTTTAATTTTTGTGCACAGATGGGGCAGTTGTCCGGACTATGTACAAGGGGCGCTCCTTCCTGAGCAGCTTCTTTCAGGGCAAGGACTTGTCCGGCCTGAACGGCTTGCTGCGGAGGCAGGCTATTTATTGCTTGCTGAACCTGGGGAGAAGTGCTCATTGCACTGCCGCCACCACCTCCACCTCCACCACCACCCGATTCACCTATTAACACTGTCATACAACCCAAAATAATTTGTCCGCCATGGGCGGTAAGATCGCCCAGCCTGGCTGCAGGTTTGCCACCGATTGTTACGACCATACAACCCATAAGGATAGTATCCGGAGGGCCGGTACATGTAACCATATCTCCCATACAAGCAGCAGGGAGCCCTCCAATCAAAACGGTCGGTGCACCCGGAGGCAAGATCGGTCCTCCCACATGAGGAACCACACCGGTCACCATCGGGCATACATGCATATCACTAATCCTTGCTGCTGGTTTTCCCATAGTGTATTATTCAATCATACAAATGTAATTCTCTTGATGGTACGATCCAAAAGGTCTGCTATACTTATTTGCATTTTATTAGGTGTGTTTGAAATTCAGCATCATATAGCAGCCAGTTTGTGCCGATTGATGCATTTGGCCTGAGTTTCTGAAAGACAAGTATGAACGGTAAACTGAATTTTTACCGGGACGGATAATGAGAATATTCGTATGATCTCCGGCTGATTAGCTTACCTGTTTTACCGTCAATAAGAATTTCTTCCATCATTAAGGGAATCTCCGAGGTATTCTGAAGCCAGCGTATCTTCCACCTATAGCCGTTAGTATCATTTTCTTGAAAAATTTTCGTATGAATACCGGATGCTATATAACCTTTGGTAACAGGTATCTTTTCTCTTTCCATATAGGCTAACAAATCTTCAAAAGTAAAGGTATAGGGCCGATCATAATCTTCTTCCTTTATCAAAGTCCCGGATTCATTAAAGAAATAATAAATACCTTTTTTCACTCCTCCCGAATTAATGGCTAATCCCTTCACTTTAATATTGCCATCTGAATAATAAACCTTTCTGAGGGCGAAATAGGAATCCTTTGGCATTTCAATATAGACGTACTCATCAGCTTCTTTATAGTATTCTACATTTGTTCCATCGTCCAAAAGATAGGTACTGTATCCTTGTGCACTATCAAATTTTGTAAAATCAAATTTTTCAAAATCTTTAGTGATGAGAGGTATTTTTATCATTGGTCTTATTTTATTATTATCAGGTTGAGAATTGCATGAAAAAAAAATTAACGCAAAATGCAATAATAAGATGCTTTTCATAGGGTGAACCATATTTGCCGGACAACTACTCAAATGAACCTAAATGCCTAATCTCCCTTCATTATATGTTTACTAAGCAAAATTACTGCCAGTAATATTAAAATCACCAATCACTGCCTCATTATCTGCACTTTTATTTGCTATCTGCCATTGCCAATGATACAGACAGATCGAACTATCTATCATTCCAGCCTTAATATTTGTATAATCCATAATATTTTCAGTTTCAAAAACCTTGTAAGTATACTTAGCCAGGTTATAAAAAGTGTGTGACAAGTTTAAGGAATGCAACACTTCATGGGAAAATACACTTCTGCATGAAACGTCAAATAACACAATCTGATGAGGACCTGACGAATATCCGCCAAGAGCCTCAACACTTATGACCCCATGTGAATCCTGCACTAAACAACCTCCATCATAGCCCATATAAAATATTTTAATATGGTCTTTATAGGTATCTCCAAACTTTGCAACCAACCTGTTCGCTAATTCATCATCAATGGAGGTAAAGTTATTATCAAATTCTTTATATCCAAACAGTTCGTTGTTATAAGTGTACTTATTAATAAAGGCGGTATCGCTGCTTACATCCAGTTCCACAAATTCAAGTTCGGGATGAATGAGGGCCTGATGAAGAAATGTAACCAGGTTGTCCTTTTGAGTATTTTTTACGAGAGGCTTTTTCCCACCTGTTCCAAGCGGCTGCCAGCTTACCGGTCCTGAGATAAGGTCTACAACAAGGATCTTTTTTGTTTTCCGGTGTAAAAGATCATTTGCCACGATAAATAGTCGCCCCACCAGGGTAACCTTGTCAGAACCATCAGCATTTCTGGTCACGGCCAGGGCTTTGATCAGCAAATCTGAAGAAAGTGTTCTTTTAAGTTCGATCCTTAATGGTAATTCATGTTGCCCTGGAGAAATTTTAAAAAGATTTCTGGGGGTATAGACTGTAATCTTACCTGAATCCACGGGCTGTATTTCAAATCTCAGTTCATCCAGTGTGTTCGTCTTTATGGTAACCATTGCCTGAATATCCACGTGTACCGGCCCATCCTCGTCTTTCATATAAAGGCTTAAAAATGAAGCGTAGTTGCCAAAAACAGTGCCATCAGTGAATTTAATATCTGAGCCCTTGTAATATTCATCCTCTTCAAGATCAAAATAGTTATTTATATCTGGTTTAAAATTATTCGAATAATCATTGACCCCCGTATGGAGAATTGTCTTTGCCGCATCTTTATAATGTTTTCCTGTGATGTCTTTATAAAGATTATTCCCTATTGACGGAGCAGTAGATATTACATAATGAAGATCATCACGCATCCAGTCAAAACCATATTCCCCCTGCCAGTTAGGTTTCGGTCTGAACCTTACAATACAATCAGATTGAATAAACGTTTTGGAATCAGGCAGCTTAACCGTTAATTCATGAATAGAATCAGTACCGAATGTATAGGGCATCATTTCCGGAATATAAACAATGCCGGGATCATCATCACTGGTAAATATGTAATTCTTTTCATCTCTGGTCCTTTTAAAACACCCGACTTTTTTTCTTAAGAATTTATTAATTTTTTCAGGTATTGCCGTTCCCCAGTTAAATCTGGCCAAATCACGCCAGTTGATTCCCGCCTTCCTTGCCAGAGACCGAATGGATTCTCCATTCTGGACCTTATGTTTCCGGGCTCTGACTATTTGCTTGGCTGCCATAAAATAATATACATTTTAATCTTGTTGAATAATAATTCTGCAAAAAATCTATGGTTTCACGAGTAGCGCTGAATTCTCCACGGTCGAGTCTTTCCAGTCTGATTCTATTTTGCATATTCCTGGTTCAATATTGTTGATCTCAATCATACCATTTTCAGGGGAAGTCTTTTCCTTGGCCTTTCCATCAGGCAG
>JAPLDE010000067.1:84742-88892 GCA_026391855.1 Bacteroidota bacterium
ATGAGTACTGTAACCCCTGGAAAAGGTGTTCCATTTTCGTCAACAACCTTAAATTTTATCCAATGCTTATTAGGATCTTGCTTTGGTTCCGGCTCTTCTTTTTTGCTGCCGCGGCACTTTCCCTTTGATTTTCCTATTTTTCCTCCCATAGTTATAGTGTATCAGGTTTCAATGGATGATTCTTCATCAATCGGGCCATTTTTTCCTCTCCGGATAAATTAATTATCCTGAAAACCTTTGTGGCCCATTTATTCTCCGGGTCTTTCTCAAAGTCATTACCATAACAGATAATATATTCAAGAAAAGGCAAAACGTCAATTCGTTCGTTTATATCGTAACTATCTGCCTTATCAATCCCAACACTGACAAATTCGATCAACTCCTCTTCAGTTTTGTCGTTTGTTTTGTCCGGATATTTCCTCCTTAAATGCTGAATAGCTTTTTCAAAAAAACTTCTTCTCATATAACCGTCCAGTACTTCTATTTGGCTTTTTCGGATCGTAAGCATATTGTTTAGTTATTGCGTCTAAAATAAACACGATCGTGAATAAATTCAAAAAAAAGATTTTGTTCATCAAAAATTAGCCTGATACCTTATAATGGGAAATCGATAAAGGCTCCGACCAGGCATCGTGGTTCCTTTTTAAAACAGTCAGGACATCCGTGTTCTCAGTTTCCATCATAAAACTGATCACCTCTCCAAAAAAAATATCTAATTCCCTTTGAGTGCAGGTAGGTAAAAAAACACGTAAAACTCTTGGATCATAATAACGGAAGTACACTACCTCATCATCTTCGAGGTATACCCTGTTAAGGTTTTGCAAATGTTTAAAAACCTCGTCAAAAGAGGATTGTGAAGTAAAAAAGATGGAACAACTGCTGCCCCACACCTGGGATGTAAGCCAATTAAAGAGGATTGATTCCCGGTTACATCCGACTAAAAACCCTGATACACCAAAAGCCTGTTCATCCAGGGTATCTTGAAACAGGGATCTATAGGTAACATTATCGATTAGAAAATACCTGAAAACATCTTCATTCCTTGCTGAATCAACAATTGCATAAAGATAGCCATTCTCTCTTTCAGCCTGGTCGAGCAAAAAATCGCCAACCAATGATTTTACATCCCGATGGGTGGTGATCTGATCCGGTGATTGTGCTATGTTTTCTTGGTCTTCCAAAACAAGTAATCACTTTATAACATTGTCTATTTTTTCCCAGAACATTCCGGACAGAAGGGTGTTCCATCCTGGGCACCCGCTTTAAAAGTTGCTATCTGGGGAGGGATGGCTCCAAAAACTGCTCCTCCGCCTCCGGCTGACGTTTCTCCGATAAGTACAGTGGGGCAACCAAGTACAATGGATCCTCCGTGGGATGTTGTATCCCCCATCCGGGCTGCAGGTTTACCTCCGATCATAACCCCCGAAGAACCCATGATAATGGTATCCGGAGGGCCGGTACAAGTAACCATATCTCCCATACAAGCAGCAGGGAGTCCTCCAATCAAAACGGTCGGCGCACCCGGAGGCATGATTGGTCCTCCCACATGCGGAACCACACCGGTCACCATCGGGCATATATGCATATCACTGATTCTTGCAGCCGGCTTTCCCATTAAATGATAAAATTAATTGATCATTACTATTCCGCCCTTCACCGTAGTTTGTGCACCACTTGAAAACTCTGCGGTCATCTCTCCTTTTGCTGTTAATTGCATCCCTTTCAGTTCTGCTTTCATCTGACCTTCAACCTTCAGATTCATGCCTTCCATTTTGGTATCCTGATCGCTTTTGATCGTGCAGTTACCCGTGGCATGCAACTGAGTCTCATCCTGAGATTTGATATCTATCTTACCGGTCACATCCAGTTTGAAATCTTTTTCGGCCTTGATCTCAATATTCTGGGCCTTTATCTTTAAATCACCCGTAGTCTCAATGGAAAGTATTTTATCATGGGTATTCAGAGTGATGGTATTTACTTTGTCTTTATCATAAATAATGATCTGCTCTTTCCCGCCTTCGTCGTTAAATTCGATGGTATGGCCGCTGTCGGTGCGGATGGCCTTTTTATAGTTATGGTCATCTACCCAGTCTTCCGCTTTGTTTTTCCCGTTATAGTGCGAACCCATCACATAGGGGCGATCCGGGTTGCCGTTCTCAAAACCGATGAGTACTTCCTGCCCGACTTCGGGAATAAAATAAAATCCTTTTTTGTTCCCTGAATAAGGAGTAACCACCCTTAACCAGGGTGATTCAACCTCCTGATCATTCCAGTAAAACTTAACTTTGATGCGTCCCAGTTTTTCAGCGTCAGTTACACTGGTAACAACAGCGCTTTGTGTTTCGCAGGTTGGAAACGGGTTGGGATATACCGTTGGAGGAACTTTAAGGTAAGCAGGAATAGCAACGAAATGGTTCAGATAATTTCCTCCCTCATCGCAGGAATGGTAGATGGAGATGACCCGGTATTCCAGCGATTCGCCTCCTGTTGTCAACTTAACTTTGCATCCTACCGACAATTCAGGGTTATCACTGGTTCCCCGGGCGGTATTTAGCCCGGAGATCCGGCCGGATCCTTCTGCTTTTGCGCGGGCGGTAAGGTTATCGGTGTCGAAGGAATCATTGTAATAAAAACTCTCCGAACCGCCGTAACTGTTGTTTGAAGCTTTTACTGATTTTGAAAGGTAGGCCTCTGCCTGGACTGATCCCGGATCGAATTTTCCGGTCATCATTTCCTGCTTGGCAGGGTCATACCCGGTATATTTTAATTGCAGGTGATTGATTTTCATGGAGAAAGAAAACTCCTGCAGGTCTTCTCCATGGGTAAGGCTCACTGATTTGTCGGGCGCTTCACCAAAGTAAAGCGTATTGTCGTTGGTTACCAGCAGCCATTCTCCGTATTTTTTTGCCAGTCGGCGAAGCAGCTCGTAATCCGTTTCGTTGTATTGGGTCACCAGGGGGATCGAGCCGGTATACTGGGGGGAGAATTTAACGCCATCAAAGAGGTTGCCTGAAATGGATTCTCCTTTCAGTTTGTTTAAAATAGATGATTGTGATGTTTTTTCAAAGAAACGGCTTTTATGTTCGCCATCCATCAGGACATCGAAGCTGTTTCCGCGGAAAACGATATTCCCGCTCCAGGCATCGTGTTGCTGGGAGCCTTCCACTTCCATGATGATGCCTTTGAAAAGGGGAAGGGTTTTATTCCCTCCTCCTATCTGAATTTTAATTTTTTTACCGATAAGGGCATCCGCCTTGCGGAAAACGAAGATATCTCCCGTATCGCTGAATTTTTCAAGGGTATCAGGTCGGCATACCAGTTCAAAGGTATTGTGGTTGTATACTTCCTGGTGAATCGACAGATGGGTATACCCGGTTATGTCTTTTCCGTCAATGTTGATAATTAATTCCGAAGCCCTTGCCATATGGATGGTTTATTGATTTGTCCATTGTGATGAATAGGTGACTCCGTCGACGGTTACCTCCTTGGCGGTAAAACTGAAGGAAGCAATCATAGGGTTGGGTCCCGTGGAAGTATATTTCTCCTGAAAACGGATACAGAAGGCTTCTTTGAATGACAGGGTTTTCAGCTTAACGCCGGGAGCATCATCTTTAAAAAAAGTGATCTCACCGCTTCTCACGTTTGAGAGAGCCACCATCCATTCCATCAGCTCGGGGTCCGATTTCGACTCAACAACGACATTTACGATCCCTCCCCTGGGTTTTGCACTGGGTTTGCCCGTAATATCGATCTGCTGGGTAAAATCATAATCACATTCCAGTACGTTGTAAATGAACTTACTGTCGTTGAATTTCAATTCTGCTTTAAATGTCATAAGGGTTGGAATAAAAGAAGGGGATGTCTCAGAACTCATGCTATGCTTCGATTCCGCTCAGCATAGCACGAGTTCTGAGACATCCCCGTCCTGATTTACTTTATCCACTCATTTTCGTGGGTTGCATCTCCTATCTTCATTTTTCGGGCAGAAAGCGTGATGGTCAGCACCATCGGCATGCCTGTATCATGGCTGAAGGTTTCTTCAAAACTTACCAGGTAAGCTTCTTCAAAATCAACCTGTTTCATAATGGCAGATTCACTGTCGCGTTTCATAAACTTCAACGCTCCGTTTTTACGATCGTAGCTGTTTGTG
>JAPLDE010000067.1:88950-111227 GCA_026391855.1 Bacteroidota bacterium
TGTGATCCACGCGAACATTGAGGTATCGTCTGTGGATTCGATCGTTACTGTAATAGAGCCACCCCTTGTAATAGAGGATGGTCTTCCGGTTGCATCGGTTTCCTGATACAAATGGTAGGAGGCTGACAACACGTTAAACTCCTTACCGTCTACTGAAAATTTTGCTTTAAATGACATAATAATTTGGTTTGAGGGTTATTAATTAGCTTTAAGGGTTATTAAGTGGCTTTGAAATTCATACGGTCACCTTCCTTCTCGGCTTCCAGGTTAATTTTGAAGTTAACGGCCGGGTATTTGGGTTCAATGGCTATGTCGATGAACACTTTGTCATCCACTTTTTTAAGTTCGACGATCTCATAATTTTCAATGATCTTATCGTCCCATTTCTTCCCTTCGAGATACTTGGTCAGCTGGTTCCTGAATTCTCTTTCGGTACGGTTATCGAAATTTTCGAAGGCCCTGCGGTTGCAGAAATCAACGAGAACTTTACCGAGATAGTCGTAAACCCTGACGATAGAATAGGTTTGGTATTTCTGGGTGGCTCCGTCGTAGAGGGTTTTATCGCCGAACGACATGATCTTTCCCCATTCGTCTACCATTGGAACAACGCCGAGTTCCCTGATCTTGCTCAGGTCGCTTTTAAGCATAGGGACCATCGTACCTGAAACGCCCAGTAGTTCGCCGAATTTCTTACCAGCAACAACCTGTGCAATAGAAGTGCTGTACATTCTACCGCATAACACGGCAGACGGCGGAATAAACAGGGGTTCCTCCTCATTGATGCTTTCATGTTTCTCCCTGCCAACCAGCCAGTTACAAGTCAGGATCACGTTCGAAAGATAGTCTTCACCACCACTGAGCTTATCGCTTTCGATCATGTCGATCAGATCGCCGGCTTCCTCGAAATAGTCGCCCCGGTAGTCGGTAACCAGCATGGCTTTGTATTTGAATGCCCTCCTGGCCCACTCGGCAATATTCTGTTTACTGCCCAGAAAGCCTGGTATGAGCATTATGCTGTAATTTTCACAGAGGTCTAAACGGTCGTACTTACTGTTAAGTTCCCTTTCAATTTCTGTAGGGAAATTACTGAAATCGGGATTGGTGAGCTGTTCAAGAGAAACGTTCACAAAGGAGATATAATTCACCTTGTCTTCTTCCGTATTTCTGAGGAATAAATACACCGTACGATAAGAGGCTTCCAGTTCCTTTACCTCTTCAACGGCCTTACTCAGGTTGCTCTCATAGAGTTGTTTGGCTTCCTGGTGTGATTTCTCACAACTTTCAACCAGGCTGTACAGGTCGCCCTGGGCTGAAAGAACATCAATCCAGAGTTCCAGTTTGTTAACAAGATTTTTCCTGTCTTTTTTCCTGCCTGATTCAGACAGGAATATCTTTTTCCTGGCTTTCTTGTCCGGGTTCATGTTTTCCACACCCTCAATGAGGTTGGAGAGAAAATCAAATCCATCGACACCAACTTTGACCGCCACCAGATCGAGACTGGATTTCAGGAGATCACCGGCAGGGATATTTTCAACTTCTTCCCTTAGTCGTTCTTTATATTGTATTTCCTCTTGAGATTTTTGATCTTTTTGTTCTTCCATAGGGATTATAGTTTAACAGTTATTATTTTTCGTTCTCTTTCAATTCTTTAACAATGGCCATCAGGGCTTTCATGAGGGCTTCCTTCCCGTCGGCTCCGCTAGTATCTTTTTCAGCCTGTTATTGCCCTTTAATTCCTTTAAGATCTGCTGAAAAACTTCTGACTGAGTCTGAAGGTTCTGAAGAAACTGGCTGTTTTCAGTCAATCCGTTCAGGCTAAAATCAGCTAATGAATTGAATTTCAATTCTTCCCCAACGGAACCACCTTCTTTATCCGTAAATTTCACATCTGCAGAAGGTTTGTAGTGATCAAAAACATCTTCAACCGTTTTTAAGCCTTCAACGACTTCAGGTTTTGAAGGTGCATTCTGGGTGAGTTTCTGGAGAACCATTGTTCGGTTTTCCTGAAGGTCTTTGATGGCTTCCACACCTTTTTGCTTGATGATCTCGCCACCGATTGTTACTTTCTGTGCCATGGTTTTGGTATTAATATTGATTAGTTATTGACATTGATTAGTTATTAACAAAAATATAGAAAGTTGTTAACTTTTCCAAATAAATTCTTCGTTCACGTAATCGAGTTCAATGGCAGAATTCTCTGAGATTTCGCCGGAGATCAGCTTGCGTGACAAGGGTCTTCTCAACTGGCTCCGGATAATACCGATAAGAGGCCGCGCACCATATTGAGGGTTAAACCCCATAACGGCCAGTTTTTCTTTGGCCTCCTGGGTAACAGTAAGTTTTATATTCTTGTTTACCAGGGTTTTATCAAGAATCTTCAAGTTGATTTCCAGAATCTTGATAGCCACATCAACCTGGATGGGAACGAAAGGAACAATTTCGGTCAGTCTGCCCAGGAATTCGGGCCTGAAGTTCTTTGCCATGATCTCCATCAACACATTGGAAGCAGGGATGATCCCCTTTTCAACTTCGTCAACAATAAATTTACTGCCGATATTAGAGGTGAAGATGATCAGTGCATTGGAGAAATCGCCCACTTTGCCGAGCCTGTCGTGAAGCTTTCCTTCGTCGAGTATCTGCAGGAAGATATCGAACACCGAGGCATGGGCTTTTTCGATCTCATCAAAGAGCACCACTGCATAGGGCCGCTGGCGGATCTTGTTCACCAGCATTCCGCCTTCCTCATACCCAACATATCCCGGAGGGGCGCCATACAACAGGGCTGCCGAGTGTTCCTCCTTGAACTCCGACATATCGAAACGGATCATGGCATTTTCATCGTTGAACAGGAAGTCGGCCAGCGCCTTGGCCAGCTCCGTTTTGCCTGTACCGGTAGGTCCCAGGAAAAAGAATGACCCGATAGGCTGGCCCGCTTTATTGATGCCTGACCTGGATTCGAGTACTGCTTCGATGATGGATTTGAGCGCATGATCCTGTCCTACTACCCGCCTGGTCAGGAATTCCTCGGCATTGAGCAATTTTTCCCTTTCCCCCCCCTGGAGTTTTCCGATAGGGATATTGGTTTTCTGAGAAATGACAGCCGCAATATCCTGGTTTTCGATCTTTTCCTTAGGCAGTTGTAAAGCCTCTTCCAGCCGTTGGGTCAACGCTTCCAGGTAGGCCAGCTGTTCCTGTGGATCCGAAAACTTGTTCACCTCGATTTCCTCATTCAATTGGGCCAGGATCACCGGGTTCAGCTTTTGTTTCAGGTCTTCCAGCAATTCAGCGGGTTTAGCATTCGGATCGTCAGGGTTGATTTTGATCGCTTCTTTCCTGGCCTGGATGTCGTCGAGGACCAGCCTGGCAAAATCGCGTGAGGCCCTGACCACCGACATGGTCCGGTCGATCAGGTCGATAGCGGCTGACGGCAGGCTTCTTTCCTTCAGGTATCTTCTGCTCAGGCGGATGGCTTCCCGGAGGGGTTCTTCATCTACCTTTAAGCTGTGATGTTTTTCATAATAATCGGGTATCACCTTTGATAGAACCGTATACACCTCATTATCAGCAGGTTCCTCGATCTTTATGACCTCGAAAAATCGCTTGAAGCTATTATCCCTTTCAATCACTTTGGTATAGCTGTCGATGGTTGAAGAGGCCAGCAGGGTGACCACTCCCTTGGAAAGCTCCTGTTTGAAAACGTTGATGGCACCCGGAGCACTTCCTTGTTTATCCAGAAATTCATGAATGTTCTCGATGATGAGCACCGCTTTGTCGAACTGGCTTAACTCGCTGAACATCTTGTACAAACGGTCTTCCACCTCCCCTTTGTAAGAAGCGCCTGCCAGCAGGTTTCCCAGCGACAACTCGAACACCTGCAGGTTGTTGATCCAGTCGGAAGCTTTTTTGTCGGCGATCAGCTGGCAAAACCCATTGATGACCGCTGTTTTACCTACGCCGGGGTCACCGATGATGAGCACGTTGGAGTTCGTTCTCCGGCCAAGGATCTCGGCGATGGTGCGTATTTCCTTATCGCGGCCGATGGTTTTCTCCAGCTTCCCAAGCCGGCCATATTCGATCTTATCGAAGGCATATTTCAGTAACGAACTGTTTTTCAGCATTCCTGAAGAGGCATCTCCCTTGCTGCCTCCAACGGCTTCCACGAGGGAAGCTTTGGCCATTAATCCGTCAAGCATCTCTGCCGGGGTAACCGGGAAAGATTTCAGCTGCTCATAATTAAACCCGACCCCGGGGGTTGCAATGGCAATAAAGACGGCCATGGGCTCAATTTTATCCGAACCCAGTTTGATCTGCAGATTCGTGGCCTCGTTCAGCACGGCGATGGCGTCCTTGTCTGCCGGTGGCTGCTCCGGTACTTTTGAAGATTTCCGGTAGGCTTCGATCCTTACCTCGGCCCATTCTTCGATAAAGAAGATGTCCTTTTGGAGGTTCTTCAAGGTGTCCCTTAGACCTATATCCTTATGCATCAAGGCCTTAAGCAGATGCGCCGGAGAAAAAGTTTCATTAGAGTTCTCTTTGGCCAGGGCCTGAGAGATCTGGATGGCATTTACAAGTTCGCCTGAATAATCACCAAGGTTCATGGTAAAATGTTTTTATGTTGTCAATGGTACAAGCAAATATAAAGAAAAGCCAAATTACAAATCAACAACATAATTAGGTATTTTTCAAAGAAACATGTTATTTTTTTGTTAATCGCTGATTTTCTTATAAATAACAATCCGGAGAACGAGTCAGTACACGCATTATTTTCGGTTCTGCCACCATAAATGTTACCCTGGTGAGGTATAGGAAATGAGTAAAAATTTCAGAACTTTGCGAAAAAAAAGCGCCATGCGTAAAGCAATCATACTGTTTTTTCTATTGTTACCGGCCACCTGCCTGGTGATGGCCCAGCAATCCACCAGGATGGCCATCACCTTCGAGGACTTTGAGTCCTGGATGAAAACCCTTACCCCCATGGGTTACCCGTTCACCGAGACCGGCAGGAACGGGGAAGAATACCTGGCTACCTTTCTGAAAGAAATGAAGATGGTCGGGATCACCCTCTCTCCTCTCTCCTCCTTCGACGACTATAAAAAGTTTAAGGGAGTGACACCCTATGAATTTAAAGGACACCGGGCGGTGCTTATCGGCCAGCAGAATTTCTGGAACCTGACGGTAGAACTGAAAAACCTGAATTGCTGTATCCAGGTAACCACCGTTTATATGGAAGCCCGGCAGGCTGATCTTGAAAAGATAGTTGTGGAATCGGGTGCATTAGATAAGAAACCCAGGTAATTGGTGGTTTGTCAGTGGTCCGGTGTACCGGTATACCAGTATACCAATATACCGATGTACCGGTTCATTTAAAATATTAACCGATATGTTTGAAGATCAGGAGCAGTTGATGCCGGTTTTATTTGTTGGACATGGTTCGCCCATGAACGCGGTTGAAGACAACGAGTTCAGCCGGGGATGGAAGGCGGTGGCTGGAAAAATACCGGTTCCGGCAGCCATTCTATGCATCTCGGCTCACTGGGAGACGAAGGGGCCCTATGTCACCGCCATTGAAAATCCCGGGACTATTCATGATTTCGGCGGTTTTCCGCAGGTCCTCTTTGAAGTACAATACCCTGCACCGGGAAATCCGGCACTGGTACAGGAGATCATTTCAATGACCCGGGAAAATGCCATACTGCCTGACCAGCGCCGGGGCCTCGACCACGGAACCTGGTCGGTGCTTAAAAACATGTACCCCAAATCCGACATTCCCATCGTTCAGTTAAGCCTCGACTACAACAAGACGCCACAGGCCCACTACGTCCTGGGAAAGCAGCTGTTTCAGCTCAGAAAGAAAAGGATACTTATCGTGGGTAGCGGGAATATTGTCCACAACCTAAGCATGGTCGACTGGGACATGATGGATGATGGCGGATATGACTGGGCCCTGGAAGCAGATTCCCGTATCAAAAAGCTGATCACCGAAGATAAACACACAGACCTCATCAACTATGCCTCGCTGGGCAAAGAAGTTCAGATGGCTGTACCAACTCCCGAACATTATCTTCCCTTGTTATATATCCTGGCATTGAAAGGGGCAAGGGATAAACTGAGTTTTTTCAACGAGAAGGCGGTGGGGGGTTCGCTTACGATGACCTCGCTGGTTGTAGGTGATATGTAGTTCTGAAGCTCTCCCCCTCTCTGGAGGAGAGGGGGGTGGGGGGTGAGGCTTTCAGGGTGATGAAGTTATAAAGTTATGGAGGTTATGAGGTTATGGAGAGTTTATTAGGAAAAAATATTGTTGAGTTACAGGAGGTGGCCCTGGAGCTGGGGCTGCCGAAATATGTGGGGGAGCAACTGGCAGGATGGCTGTACCGGTCGAAAGTGGTTTCATTTGAGGAGATGAGTAATTTGCCGAAAAACAGCCGAAGCCTGCTTCAGGAGCGATATACAACCGGGATACAACCACCGGTCGGGGTGCAGCAGTCAGCCGACGGGACAAAGAAATACCTGTACCCGGCTTTTCAGGGTAAATTTATTGAGGCAGCATATATGCCGGAAGAGAAGAGATGCACGCTGTGCATCTCCACACAGGTTGGCTGTAAGATGGGCTGCCTGTTCTGCATGACCGGCAGACAGGGGTTCCAGGGTAACCTGACAGCCGGTGAGATCATCAACCAGGTAAGAAGCCTGCCTGAAAGAGACAAGCTTACCAACCTGGTCTTTATGGGGATGGGTGAACCCTTTGATAATACGGAAGAGGTAATGAAAAGCCTTCATATCCTGTGTTCAGAAAAAGGATTAGGTTTCCCCCCGAGGAAGGTCACTGTTTCTACCATCGGGATCATACCCGGGATCATCCTGTTTTTGAAGGAAAGTAAGTGTAACATGGCCATCAGCCTGCATTCTCCCTTTGACGAGGAAAGGCGGAGCCTGATGCCCATACAGCATGTTTACCCGGTCAAAGAGGTGATCACTGCGATAGAGCAGGCAAACCCCGACAGGTACAGGAAAATTTCGTTTGAGTATATTCTCTTTAAAGGCATTAATGACACACCCCGCCATGTAAAAGAGCTGGCCCGGCTGTTGAACAAAATCCGCTGCCGTGTAAACCTGATGAGGTATCATCCTTTACCCGGCTCACCCATGCAGGGGTCGGATGAAGCAGCCATCCTTGCCTTTCAGCGGGGGTTAAACGAGAAGGGAATCATTGCAACTATCCGGCAATCAAGGGGTTTGGATATTGATGCCGCCTGCGGGCTGCTATCTACGAAAGCCCTGTTAAAAGACCAATAAACAATAAGGCTGACCCTTTCACTTTACTAGGTTATTTTTATGGAATCCCCGGTTTTGGAGCATCATTCAGATGTACTTAAAACCAAAAGCCATGAAAACACAAGCCAATCACTGTGAAAGTTTCGATGAGATCGTGTTCACAGACAGAAACAAAGAGTATGGTGCTTATGAGATCCGTCGTAACTATGCCGGTTCGCTCAACAAAGCCATGGGGATATCGATCACCATACTGCTCCTGGTCCTTTCTGTTCCGTTGATTGCCAACTACCTTGGTAAAAGCAGGATGATGAGTGCCAGGACGCTGATCTCCGTTGATATCGGCGGGCTGGTTGAACCACCCGTGACTCCGCCTCCGCCTCCGCCTCCTCCTGTTAATGAAAACCCGCTGGATAAAAAGCTGCAGTTTATCGCACCGGTGATCACCAGTGATACTGCTGCTGCCGATGATACCTATGGGAACCAGGAAATCCTTAATATGGGAACGGGAAGAAAAACACTGGATACCATTGATTTTACCGGAGGGGGGAAGGAGTTACCCCGTATAGTGATCGAAGAGCCCAAAAAGACGGAACCAAGGACCATTGTTGAAGAGATGCCCGAATTCCCGGGCGGTGACGAAGGTAGGCTGGCCTTCCTGAAAAAGCACCTGATCTACCCGGATATTGCCAGAACAAATTATATCTCCGGAACCGTTTATGTTGAATTTGTGGTCAGTGAAACAGGAACTGTGGAGAATGCAAAGATAAAGAAAGGCATTGGGGGCGGATGCGATGAAGAGGCCCTCCGGGTGGTAAACTTAATGACCTGGACCCCTGGTCGCCAGGGAGGAGTAGCCGTTCCGGTCAGGTTTACCTTTCCGATCCGGTTTGTTCTCAGGGAACAGTAAAAAAACAAGGGTGTACCAACAGTTTTCCGGTACACCCTTATTTTTTTACCGCTTCGGCTACAACCTCCAGGAGATTTTGCCTGGTAAACGGTTTAGCGATATAATGGGTACACCCGTTTTTCAAAATGTGTTCTTTCTCAACTGACGTTGAATACCCGGTGACGGCGATTACCGGGATGTTTTCATTTCCTTTGATTGAAAAAATCTCCTTTGCCGCCTGCAGCCCGTCCATACCCGGGCCCAGGTTAATATCCATCAGGATGGCATCATACCTTGTCGTAAAGGCCAGTTTTATGGCAGTCATCCCATCCATGGCGCGGTCTGTCCGACACACAGGTTCCAGGTAGATCTCCATCAAATCAAGGTTATAGTCCTGATCTTCAACGAGTAACACGACTGGCTTTTCTTTTTCATCTATTATTGCAGCTCCCTTTAATGCTGATATCTCAGGTTTATCAAGCGACGGCTTGCCCTTTTCTGCCTGTTCGTTGTATACCGGCAGCCTGACGGTAAAGATCGAGCCAACACCCAGTTTACTTTCAAGGGTGATCTCACCATTAAGCAGACCAATAAATTTACGGCAAAGAGTAAGTCCCAATCCTGTACCTTCATAAGATCTTCCCATTCCTTCACTGACTTGTCTGAATTCCTCAAAGATAATAGCCTGATTTTCCGGAGCAATACCAATGCCAGTATCCTTAATCCTGACCTCAACCCATTCCATACCGTCACTGACCGTATTGTCAACAAAAACGGAAACCGTACCCTTTTCAGTGAATTTCAGGGCATTGTCCAGCAGGTGATGGCAGATGTTGGCCAGCAGGGCTTCATCGATAACAGCCCAGGTATCGGGATCGATAAACTCTTCCAGTTTCAGGTTTTTTGTTTCCGCAATATCCGCAAAGTTGATTATAGAATTTCTGACCGTCCAGCCAACATTACATTTCTTCAGAATGATTTTTTTGTGGTCAGCCTGTACCTGAGAAAGGTCTACAATGGAATTCAGCGTGGCCATGAGTCGGTTCCCGGAAATCAGAATGGCATCGGCTTTGCTCTGAGCCCAGGTATCCTCCATGCCTTCCTTCAGAATCTCAGCAAAACCAAGTATCCCGTTCATGGGCGTACGTAATTCATGGCTGATGTTAAGCAACAATGAAGTTTTTAACCTGGATGATTCTTCGGCCTTTTCCTTTGCAATAGTAATCTCTTCTTCCATTTGCTTACGTCCGGTAATATCCTGAATGGTCCCATACAATGCAACCGGCGCTCTGTTTTCATCGAATTTCAGGTCTCCCCTGCCATACATCCATCTTACCTCCCGGTCATTCTGCCTGATGATCTTATACTCTTTATCAAAATGCTTTCTTTTCCCAACCACATGGTTAAGAAAATACCGGGACATTTCTTCCCGGTGGTCCGGATGAATGATGTTAATCCAGCTTAAGAGCGATTTTTCAGCCCCTGCCTCTATCCCAAAAAGATCGTCCAGCACTTCCGTACTTCTCCAGGTATCCTGAATTATATCAAAATAATAGGTCCCGATACGGGCAACCTTTTGGGATTCAATGAGCCAGAACTCTCTGTCAATCAGCGACTCAACAGCCAACTTTCTTTTCGTTTCATTCCGCATGGAATTGATAAGGCTTCCACAGCTTGCGGTGAGGGGTTCCAGAAAATCGATCACATGCTCGTTATACCCTCCCGGCCGGTTGGCTAACCCGATCATCCCTGTCATTTCCCGGCCACTGTATATTGGCAGGCAAAGACAAGCATCCATGGGAGGATGTTCAGCAGGAATGATCTTCATGATTTTTTCAACATCCGAATGGTTAAATATTACAGGCTCTCCCTTACTGATAACACCTGCAAAAAAAGAATCAATCCCTTTAAAATCGATCCACTTCCCTCCATCGTCTTTAAATCTATTAATTATCAGATCACTCCAAGTATTAGTTGATATGGCGTGCACGCGGAGAAAAGGCGATCCGTCTTCAAAACCAAGGACTTCCCCTATTAAACCAAACTCACTGGCTGTAATAGTCAGCAGCTCATTCAGGATGTCATTAAATAATTCATGAGGTTCAACCTCACTGATGGCATAGGATTGGGTTTTGGCTATGGAAGAAAGCAGCATATTGTTGAGCATCAGTTCCTGTTCCGAACGTCGTTGCAGGGTAATATCCCTGAAGTTCCATACACGGCCAACCGGTTTTAAGTCGATCCACAGAGGATGCGAATACCTTTCAAAAATTCTCCCGTCCAGAAATTCAACTAAATCAAAACTATCAGTATGTGGCTGATCATAAAGCTGTTCCGTTTTTCTTGAAAAGGTATCGGGATCTTTTAATTTTTCCAGGATGAATAAGATGGCTTTCCTGCCATCCCTGTCGGCCAGCAATTCGGGAGGCACATCAAATAGATCAAGAAACCGCTGGTTATAACTGGTGATCATCCGGTTCAGGTCGATGACCAGGATACCATCCACAGTTGACTGTAGTGTTGCCTCAAGTTGCGAATTGGAAAGGAAAAGCTCTGCTTCAACCTTTCTTTTATCAATGGCTTCTCCTATTATTTTGGCGGCCGTTCTTAAGGTGCTTCTTTCCATATGCGACCATTGACGGACCCTGACACATTCATCAAATCCGACAAAACCCCACCATGTCCCCTGAACAAAAACAGGGACAATCAATATCGACAGTATTCCCTGTGAATCAAGAAGTTCCCTTTCCTGCTCCGGAAAATCCTTTACCAATCCAACAATATCCTCTCCATTGTTTAATTTTTCGACCCATCGTTCATATCCTGAATCGGCTAACACCAAATTTTGTAGATCAGGGTTATCAGCCTGAGGTTCAACACCTTCTGTAACCCATTCGTAGATCTGACTGGTGCTTAACTTACCACTTTGTTCCTGTTTGTTTTGGAAAACGTAAACCCGGCTGGCCTGGACGGATTTCCCCAGAAGCCCGAGTGATTTTGGCACATTTCCTTCCCAGTTCAACGGATTAAGAAGCAGCTCAGCTGCACCGTTTATAGCTTCAAGAATAATGTCGCTTCTTAGCAATTCATCAGACTGAAGTTCAGAAAATGCCATGGTGAAAATTTTATCAGAATGTTAACCCGTGATATTATCTTTCCGGATCAAGTCATAAAGTTAGAATAAGATTTATTATCTCAACCAAAACATGACGACTTAAGTAGTAATTTTATCGGGTTAACCCTTTTCGCCAACTTTTATAAGGGTAAGCTGTTTACCATGAAAAGTATTGTTATGAAGACAAGCATCCCTATTTTCATCATTATGGCCACCATTCTGAATAATGCATGCAGCCAGGTCACACCGGGGAGTGACATCATTGAGACCGGCTCCGGCAAGCTGACGATCACCTGTTTAGGGCATTCGTCGTTATTGTTCGAATTCCAGGGAAAGTATATTTACGTTGATCCCTGGAGCACACAGGCAGATTTCAGCCAACTGCCCAAGGCTGACCTGATCCTGATCACCCATCATCACCATGATCACCTGGATACCAATGCGATAGCCCTTATCAGTAAGCCAGGCACCGCGATCATAAGCACCCGGACCGTCTGCGACCTTATTCACCAGGGTAAGGTGATGAAGAACGGGGATCTTGACAACTGGAACGGCATTGGCATTGAGTCTGTTCCGGCATACAACACCACGGCCGGAAGGGACCAATACCATCCGAAAGGTAGGGATAACGGGTATATCCTGACGATAGGCAATAAGAAGATATTGGTTGCCGGTGACACTGAGGATACCCCTGAATTGAAAGCCCTGAAAAATATTGACATTGCTTTTCTCCCGATGAACCAACCCTATACCATGACCCCCGCCCAGGTGGAAACCGTTGTTACTGCTATTAAACCAGGCATACTGTATTCTTATCATACCGGAGAAACCGAAGTGAATGAATTAAAGGCATTACTGGCAGGAAAAACAGGTATAGAGTTTAGGATCAGATCATTAAAATAATTACTTGCCAGGAATGACCCCGGAACCTGTAATCGAAGTCAGAAATGTGTTTAAATCCTTTAAAGCCGTTGAGGCCGTTAAAGGCATTGATTTTCAACTAAATAAAAGCGAGTTTGCGGCCATTCTCGGACCCAACGGTGCAGGAAAGACCACCCTGGTAGAGATGATAGAAGGCATCCAGAAACCCGATAAAGGAGAGATATTATTGTGGGGAATGAGCTGGAAAGGGAACGAAACAGTGCTGAGAAAACGAATAGGCATCTCATTGCAGGAAACCCGGTTTACAGACAAGCTTCAGGTTTGGGAAACCCTGAAACTGTTTGCCAGTTTTTATGAGCTCCGCACCGACAGGGTACAGGAGATCCTTGAGAAGATCGGGTTGGAGGAAAAGCGAAAGTCATATGTGGTAAACCTTTCAGGCGGGCAGCGGCAGAAACTGGCCCTGGGGCTGGCCCTGTTGAACAACCCCAGTATCCTGCTGCTCGATGAGCCCACCACCGGTCTTGACCCCAATGCAAGGCGTGAAGTATGGTCAATTCTGAAGGATCTTCGCGAAAACGAGCAGACTTCCATGATATTGACGACCCACTACATGGAAGAAGCCGAACAGCTTTGCGACCGTATCATTATTCTTGACCACGGGAAAATCCTGAGGTCGGGCACACTGAAAGAGTTGCTGGACAATGAAAACCTTTCCGGTCATCCCTTTTCAGCCGCAGCACCCAAAAACCTTGATGAACTCTTCATTTCACTTACCGGGAGGCATCTGCATGAATAGGACCATTCATCTATACCAGTTATGGCAGCTTATCACCGCTTATCTGAAGGAGATCATCCGGGAACCGGGCATACTGTTCTGGGGGATCATCTTCCCTATCCTTATGTCGCTGGGATTGGGCCTCGCATTCACAAAAAAGGCGAATGTGGAGAGAAAAGTTGCTATTGTGAACTTCGACAGCACCGGGACGAAAGCCGTCACCAGCCCTTTTCCCCTTCTCACCTTCCTCCGACAGTTCGGTGACGTCAGAAAGAAGGCCGACGGTAAGGAAGAGTCATATGAGCTCACCCTGGCAGATGAGAACCTGGGAAATACCACCTTTCTCTTCCAGGTGATGAACTGGCCGGATGCCATGGTCAGGCTGAAGAGAGGCACGCTTAACCTGGTGCTGGTCCCCAAAGGCCGGCTCCCTGAATATCATTTTGATCCGTTAAACCCGGATGCCCAGCTCACCTATCTGAAACTGGCAGGGATCTTCGGTCAACCCCCGCTTTCAACCGAAAACCAGGCCGGGCTGATCAAACCGCTTACTGTTAAAGGAACAAGGTATATTGATTTTCTTATCCCCGGCTTAATCGCCATGGGAGTTATGATGTCAAGCATATGGGGAATCAGTTATGGCATTATCGAAAAACGCTCCAAGAAACTGCTTCGCCGGATGGTGGCGACCCCTATGAAACGGTCCCATCTTTTGATCGCCCTGATGACAGTACGGTCGGGGATGAATTTTGTGGAAGCCCTGCTGCTGTTCTGTTTCGCTTATTTCGCCTTCGGCATCACAATCACCGGAAGCATACCGGCCCTTATCCTGCTGTTTTTTGCCGGTAACATTGCTTTCGCAGGAATTGCCGTCTTCATCTCTTCCAATACCTCCAGCACAGAGGTCGGCAACGGGTTCATCAATGCAGTGGTGCTTCCGATGATGGTCTTATCCGGCATCTTTTTCAGCTACCATAATTTCCCTGAATGGAGCCTTCCCTTCATACAGCTCCTGCCGTTAACCATGCTGGCTGACGGGATCAGGAGCCTTTTCATCGAAGGGGCCGGAATGGTCCAGGTCGCTATGCCTTCCCTCATCCTGCTCATGATCGGTACAGTTTTCTTTACTGCCGGTCTGAAGCTGTTTAAATGGCATTGAGGAGGGGCATGTGTTTTTCAGTTTTCAGTCAATCGATTTGTACCACATATACCAGATCGGAGAAGTCAGGTTTTTGTTCTTGCTTTGGGAAAGCTTCTCTGCTTCTTCCATATTTTTAGGACTGGGTATCATCACTTTTTCACCCGGATGCCAGTTTACCGGCATCAGACAGGAATGTTTATCACTGGTTTGCAAGGCAATAAGGGTTCTTTTTATCTCTTCCAGGTTACGTCCGACATTGGAAGGATAAGAAAAAACTGCACATATCTTGTTCTCAGGACTGATGATGAACACCGACCGGATATCTTTTGTTGAGGTGGAATTCTGCTGGATCATACCATACTTTTTTGAAAGCTCAAATCCCTGGTCGGATACCAGGGGAAATTTGATCTTAAAATTCGGAATATTATCCGCATTCATCGTTTCCAGCGATTTTACCCAGCTGATATGGCTATTCAACCCGTCTGTGGAAACGACCACGATCTGGGTATTCAGCTTGTCAAAATCCTCCTGCATGGTAGCCAGTGAAAGAATTTCTGACGAACACACCGCGGTAAAATCTGCAGGATGGCTAAATAATATTTTCCATTTCCCGAAATAATCACCCGGGAAATTTACCTGACCTGTAGTGGATTGGGCCGTGAAGGAAGGAGCTTCCTCTCCAAGCAATGGCATACGGATCATTTCCTGGGTCTGACCATTGTTTTGGGCTTTAAGGCCCCAGGCACATAAAATCATCATGGTGGTTAAAACAATTATTCTTTTCATAGTTTCAATTTTAATTTTATTAGTATTCTTTTTTCTCATTGTCAATTAATCATTCTTCCGGTAGATTATCATCCTATTTTTATTTAGACTAATTACACGCAAAGATATAACTCCCTGATTCTAAATACAATTATTCAAACGTATTTAACAATAAATTATGAATAAAGTGAAATTAATTTACCTAATGAATTGTCAGGCAAATGATTATCTTTGCACCTTAAATCTCCAATAGAGATTTATTGATGCAGCCCGCCATTCGTTTTTTTAACCCAATTCAAAATCTGGTGAGAATCAGGTGACCATTTATTCAAAAATGTCACGGTTTTTGCAATTATTAATTCGAGTTATACCATATAGCAACCAATTCTCGTTCTAAACTTAACTATTAAAGGTCCGACAAATGAAATATCTATGAGTTTTCACTCACCAACTGAGATGATAATAAATTCATGGGTATTCCATTTGACCATTAAATCAAAATTATTATCAAATGAAACGTTATTTTTCCGGATTACTTCTGTGCATGGGTACGTCCTTATTGATCGTTACTGGAGTTTTCGCACAGGCCCAGACATTGAAAACTGCCATTAAACTAACTGAGGGTGAGCAATTTGACCAGGCTGCGAGCCAGTTTAAAAAATTGCTTCAGCAATCACCCAACAACGGAAGCTACTATTTTTATTATGGTGAGAACATAATGAAGTCTTACCTGGTGGATTCTGCCAATGTCTCCTTTAAGGAAGTGGCTGATTCTGCTTACCTTTTATATAAAACGGGATTTGCCAAAGATCCGCAAAACCCTCTCAATCTGATTGGTATGGGGGACATTGAGTTGCTGCCTTCGGCACAGCAATACTTTGACCAGTCATTACAACTGGTCAGGGTAAAGACCACGGGTAACAAACCGGGTGTACTCACGCCTGCCGATAAGGCCGTCGTGCTGATGAAGATGGCCGATGCTTATATTCATTCCCCTTTCAATGATTCAACGGTGACCATGACCCTGCTGAGGGAGGCAGAAAAATTTGATCCCAGGAACCCGGATATTTATATCGTTCATGGTGATGCATACCTTGCCTCTAATGACGGGAACAACGCCAACCTAATGTATAACAAGGCCAAAGAACTGGATCCCAAATCACCCAAAGCCATCATGAGAACAGGTAATCTCTGGTACAGGAACAAGGCTTACCTGGTCGCCCTCAATTATTACCAGGATGCGACCAAGATCGATTCGACCTTTGCACCGGTCTACCGTGAATTGGGAAAGCTGTACACCCTGGCCCGGCAGTATGACAATGCGGTGGCTGCATATAAGAAGTTTCTCGACCTTTCGGCCAACAATATCTCTGCAAAAACAAGGTATGCAGGTGTGCTGATCAGCGCCAAACAATATGAAAATGCCATTACACTCATCACGGGTATTATCAAAGAAGACAGCAGCCGGAATGACCTTAACCGTGCTTTGGCTTATTCCTATTTTGAAACC
Organism: Bacteroidota bacterium; assembly: GCA_026391855.1. GTDB lineage: Bacteria > Bacteroidota > Bacteroidia > Bacteroidales > CAIXZF01 > JAKLIX01. The sequence continues at coordinate 105,300 of JAPLDE010000067.1, forward strand.
AACCAGTACGACAAGGGCCTGGTATATATAACCAAATTCTTCAGGAAAACCAAACCAGAAAAGGTAATTGTCTCTGACTGGGTATATTACGGGAAATTGCTGGCCCGTACCAAACAGGATTCACTGGCTGTTGAAAAATTCCAGAAAGCCTATGCACTGGATACCACCAATATTGATGTATTAAGTGAAATGGCCTCCTCCTGCTCCCGGTCGAAGAACTACCAGGCAGCCATACCGGTTTATGAGAAGATCCTGAAGAAAAGGGAACCGACCCATATTGACTTTTACAACCTGGCCAAGGCCTATTTCGGGCTGAAAGATTATGTGAAGGCCGATTCTGTGCTGGCTATAGTGAATACCATGCAACCCGGCTATATTCCCGGATTATTCCTTCGTGCTTCGGCCAATGCCAACCTTGATCCTGAAACAAAGGAAGGAAGAGCCAAACCATATTACGAAGCCATTATTGAGAAAATAGGGACCGAGCCGGGTAAAAACACCAAGGAACTGATCACTTCCTACGAATACCTGGCCTACTACTATCTGAAAATGAAAGATTATCCAAAATCCAAGGAGTATTATACCAAAGTCCTCAGTATTGACCCGGCCAATAAAAATGCCCTCGATGTGCTGGAGACCCTGAAAAAGAAATAATCAACCCCGAATCCCCTGTTCTGAAAGTTGCCTGAATTCATAATGATTTCCGGTCCATTTCAGATATTTCAGAAAATCATTGAATTTCAACACAATAGATGCGGTGTTAATACAGGGATGAAAGCTGATCCTGTCTGATGCCTGAAGGTTATTATCAAGATAAACAATTACATGTTTATCTGCATCATAGATTAAACCAAAAGGAGTGACCGATCCGGGCGTAACCCCAAGATATCTTAGCAATCGCTCATCAGATGCAAAACTGAGCTTTCCCTGCTGAAGGCATTGTTCCAGATGATGAATATCCACTTTCATGGAATATTCAGCTATAACAAGATAATGGCCATTTCCTTTATGGTTTCTAAGGAAAAGGTTTTTACAATGGGTCGCTTCCAGGTCTTTCCAGTACTTTCGTGCTTCTTCAACGGTAGCCACTGCAGGGTGTTCATAGTAATCAAAGGGAATATCCAATTCCCTCAGGATTTCATATAAGCGGATACTTCCGTTCATCAGGCTAAAAACCACATATTACATATCATTTGATTTAGCACCCTATAAAAACTGGGTATGTTTTACAATTTTCCCTTCGACGATAAAATAAACCGATTCGGCAATATTCTTTGAATAGGCGGCCATTCTTTCTATCTGTCCAAGGATCTGCACCAGGTTGGTAGCCACCAGGATAACATCCGATTTCTCCATCATTTGTTCGATCATCCGGGAAGATATCAGCCGGGACTCCTCCTTGATCACCTGTGCCTGATCAAAGATATCTTTCACAAAAACCGTTCTTCGTGTTTCAATGATCATACAGGTATCCTTAACTATTTTATCAACCTTTTCAGTCAGTTCATTGATTTTCAATTCATTGATAATTTCTTTGAAATCGCTGACGGTTGATACTCTTTTAGCAATAAATACGGACAGATCCCCCATCCTTTCAAGGTCATTATTAATTTTCAGTGCCGACATGATGAACCTTAGATCCGAAGCAACAGGCTGCTGCAATGCAAAGATCCGTTGACAAAGCTTATCAATTTTTACATCCAGATCGTCAATTTCACTATCGTTGGCAACCACCTGTTTCGACAAGGGTACATCACATTCGACCAGGGCCTCCAGGGTCATTGAAACCTGTTTCTGGATGAGTTGGCTCATCAAAACAAGCCTTTCGTTCAGTTTATTCAATTCAATATCAAATTTACGTTCCATAATACACTAATTTTCAATTTATTATCCAAATCTTCCGGTAATATAATCCTCGGTTTGTTTTATCGTCGGATTGGTAAAAATGGTTTTCGTTTTACCAAATTCTATTAATTCGCCCAGGTAGAAGAAAGCGGTATAGTCGCTGACCCTGGCGGCCTGCTGCATATTATGGGTCACAATAACGATGGTGTATTGTTCTTTCAGCTGGTGTATCAGTTCTTCAATTTTTGAAGTAGAAAGAGGGTCCAGGGCGCTGGCGGGCTCATCCATCAGGATGACATCCGGGTTGACGCTTAAAGTGCGGGCGATGCAAAGCCGTTGTTGCTGACCACCGGATAACCCCAGGGCCGAGTCCCGAAGCCGGTCTTTCACCTCATTCCATATGGCTGCTCTTTTCAGTGATGTTTCAACAATCTCGTCCAGCACTTTTCTTTCATTGATGCCATTGATCCTGGGACCATAGGCGACGTTTTCGTAAATGCTTTTAGAAAAAGGGTTTGACTTCTGAAACACCATGCCTACCCGTTTCCTCAGATTCACCACATCGATATTGCGATCGTAAATATTCAGCTCATCGATCAATACCTCCCCGCTTATCCTGGCGCTGGGTATCAGGTCATTCATCCTGTTCAGGGTTCTCAGGAAGGTTGATTTCCCGCAACCGGAGGGTCCGATCAGGGCAGTAACTCTCCGGTCTGGGATTTCGAGACAGATATTGTTCAATGCCAGTTTCTGGCCATAATGCAGGGTAAGATCCTTTATTTTGATTTTTATTTCCTTCATTCTTTTCTTTCCTTTCCTCTTATTTCTGTTTACGGCGGATCTGCGAACGCAATACGACTCCGATGAGGTTCAGTATAAATGTTAGCAACAGCAGCACCAGGGTAGTAGCAAATTGTATGGGTAATGTCTGATCAACATTGGCACTCTGGGTCGACATAATATAAATATGGTATCCAAGCACCATAAACTGATCGTGAAGGGTAGAAGGTAAGGTTGCCAGGTAGTAGGCTGCTCCTGTAAAAAGCAGCGGAGCTACCTCTCCTGCTCCTCTTCCCACTGCCAGTATTGAACCGGTCAAAATTCCGGATACCGATCCCGGAAGCACCACTTTACGTATGGTCTGCCACTTGGTAGCACCCAGGGCCAGGCTGGCTTCCCTAAGTTCACGGGGAACGGTTTTCATCGATTCTTCAACAGAAACAATCACGACAGGAAGGGTCAGCAACGACATGGTCAGCGAAGCCCAGAGAATGTTGGGTTGTCCCCACACAAGGCGGCCTCCCAGAAAGGCATTATCCATTCCGGCTCCGACAAATTTGATAAAAAACCCAAGCCCGAACAAGCCGAAAATGATTGAAGGCACCACAGCCAGTGTCCTTATCGCAAAGCGGATAGTTTTGGCGATCCAGCTGTTCTCCTTTGCATATTCCGTCAGGTAGAGTGCGGTTATGGTCCCGAACGGTACCGCAGCTACAGACATGATCAGTACCAGCAACACAGTACCATAAATGGCTGGGAAAATCCCGCCTTTGGTCATACCGTCCTGCGGAAAACTTGTCAGGAATTCCCAGCTGAACTGGCTTTTCCCCCCGATGATCACGACAACCAGTATTATAGCTATAATCCCCAGTATTACCATGACAGACAGCCCGGTAATGCCTATTATCAATGCACCTTTTATTTTAGTAAACGTTTTCATCATCACCTCCCCATGAATCTTTTCATCAGTCTGCCTTTAATGTAGAATTCGGCCAGGGCATTCATCCCGAAAGAAAAGATGAACAACAGGGCGCCTATCAGGAACAATACGCTGTAATGGGTATCTCCGTATACAACCTCGGCCATTTCCGCACCAATGGTGGCCGCGAGCGTCCTTACCGATTCAAAAGGGTTAGCCGACAGCAATGCCGCATTCCCTGTCGCCATCAGGGCGATCATAGTTTCACCGAATACCCGGCCTGTTCCTAAAAGGATAGAGGCAAAAATACCAGGAGTGGCTGCAGGCAAGGTAACAAAGAAAGCCGTCTGCCAGTGGTTGGCGCCCAGGGCAAGGCTGGCCTCTTTGTAAGTAGCAGGCACCGAAGACAACGCATCCTCGGTAATGGTATATATGATAGGAATGGCAGCCAGCGACATAGCCACTCCCCCGACAAAAGCATTCAGCCTGGAGGCATATCCGAATAAATCCTGAAAAAAACTGGCCATCACCATCAGGGCAAAAAAGCCTATGACCACCGATGGAAACCCCGCCAGCAGTTCAATAGCCGGTTTCAGTATCTCTCGCAGCCAGGTTGGCGCAAAAGCCGAAGTAAACAATGCAGCCAGTATTCCTAACGGTGCCGCGATGAGGATAGCGATAAGGGTCACTTTCAGTGTCCCGAAAAACAACGACCACAACCCATACCGGGGGTTATCCGATACAGGTTGCCATGTTGCTGTATTTAAGGTCTTTAAAGCCTTTTTGTTCTCCACCTGCCTGATTACATCCTCATCATAAGCCTGAGGCGCCGGTTTGTTGGTAACAACAACCGGACTCGCCTGGTTTACAGTATCTCCATAGCTTTCCGGTTTCAACCCTTCATTGATTTTTGTAACCTGCTCTTTGACAGCAACTTCTTTGGCTTTTCCTGTTCTGAACAAGGGAATGGCCTCCCGGAAAACAAAAACAAATATCAAAACGATGATGGTGATGGATAAAAAAGCAATCCCTGTGATAAACTTCTCTGCCAGAAACTCCGAAAGCCTGAACTTTTTCTTCAGGCTTTCTGCTGTAAAACGGGTGTTTTCCGCCATATTTGTTTATTTGACAGGGAAATAACCAATATCGCTGACCAACTTCTGACCTTCCGCACTGAGGATCCAGTCAACGTAAGCTTTCATAGCCCCGGTAGGACGGTTCCTTAAGTACATGTAAAGATACCTTGAAATGGGATACTTCCCGTTCTTAATATTTTCAGTGTTAGCCTCATAACCGGGTGTATTGGCATCCTTTTTTACTTTGCAATGCTTTACTCCCGTTGCATATGCCGCTCCGCCATATCCTATCCCATACTTATCCTTCTTCACGGCATTAACCACAGCGGCTGTTCCCGGCAGTGTCTGACAACCGGCAGCATAATCTCCCTTAACCACATTATCTTTAAAAAAGACATAGGTGCCCGAACTGTTCTCGCGACCATACAATTTAATGTCGGCATTTTCTCCGCCTACCTGTTTCCAGTTGGTGATGCGACCCGAGAAAATATCACTCAATTGCTTGATGGTTAGTTCTTTAACAATATTTACTTCATTCAGGTAGATGGTGATACCGTCTTTGGCACAGGGTATTTCAACTCCCAGTGTATTATATCTTGACTTGAGTTTCTCCACTTCCGAAGAATTGATGGGTCTGGAAGCGTTGGCAATATCGGTGGAACCGTTAATCAGCGCGGCAATACCCACTCCTGAGCCCCCTCCGGTTACCTGGACGGAAACATTCTGGTTCTTCTTCATGTAAACTTCAGCCCATTTCTGCGCGAGGATAACCATCGTATCCGATCCTTTTACCGTGATCTTGGTCTGAGGGGCAAAGGCAAAACCCAATCCGGCCAGCAGGGCCAGTGTAAGGGTTATCATTTTTATCTTTTTCATTTTGATATTATTTAAATTTTTCATTATCAATTTATTGTATTAAAATTTAGCTTGAATACGCAGGGTAAATGTGTTTTGTGTAAAAACCTTGCTGTAGTCATTGGTCTGATCCACCCCGTTGATTTTTGAGGTGTCCTTAATATTGATCGTCTTTTCATTCATGGGCATTGCATAGGCCGCCGTGATCCGGATGTTATCATTAAAATAGTAATGCCAGGCAAGGGTTAACGTAGAATAAACCAGGTCGGCTTTACCACTGGATAATTTATCAGTGAGCGAATTGGAAACCTTGTATTTATTGATAACAACCATTGAACCGTTGGTTGTTGTGGAAGCCACCGTGGTCGTTTTGGAACTGGATTTATCGTATTTCACCGATCCGATCTGATTACCCGACAGGTCGGTATTGGGATCGTAATAGTCATACCTGAG
>JAPLDE010000205.1 GCA_026391855.1 Bacteroidota bacterium
CACGTAAAGCGCAGGAAGCAAATGAAAATGCCGAACTGTTGAATCGTAAGCATGATATTGAGCGAAAAAAACGCGAACTTGAACGAAAACGTAAGACATTAAAAGCTCAAATTGCTATGCTGAATACCGATTTTGAGTCTGAAAGATCCGAAGCTGTCAAAATGATAGAAACAGAACAAGATGCTATTAAACGACTGGAACAGGATAAAATAGAAATGGCAGAAAGCAGAAATGCTGACACCAGGAATATTAAAGCACACACCTTGGAAACATAATTTAAAGGAGTATTCCATGAAATTCCCATGAGTTTGCATTCACCAACAAAGATGATAATAATTACATGGGTATTCCATGTGACCACAAAAATCAAAACTATTAACAGATGAACCCAAAGAAAGAGAATTCAAATAAAAGAATTACAGAAGGAAAACCGGTAAAAACGGTAAATGACATGTGGGTCCTTCGCCTATATGTTGCCGGACAAACACCCAAAGCTCTTACTGCATTTACAAATCTGAAAAAAATATGTGAAGATCAATTACAGGGGAAGTACTCAATTGAAGTTATCGACCTGCTGATAAACCCGCAATTGAGTGGCGATGACCAGATTTTTGCAGTACCCACATTGGTAAGAAAATTGCCGGTACCTGTTCGTAAGATAATCGGCGATCTCTCAAACACAGAACGTGTACTGGTCGGATTGGATTTATTGCCTGTTAGCTGATTTTTAAATACTGAATTTATCAGACACAATTATGAAAGAGAAAATAACAAAAGTAAAAGCCTCAACAGAAGCGTTTGATATGACAATGTCTGAATTGAGCAAGGATAAATATGTTTTGCGTTTATACATTACCGGAGCGACAAGCCGATCAATCATGGCCATAACAAACCTGAAAAAGATTTGCGAAGAATATCTCGAAGGACGATACGAACTGGAGGTCATCGACCTGTATAAAAACCCATGTTTAGCAAAAGATGAACAAATAATTGCAGCCCCGACACTGATTAAAAAATTGCCGCTTCCATTTCGTCGCATTATTGGTGATATGTCAAACAAAGAAAAAGTACTTTTTGGATTAGACCTGAGAAAGGTAAAGGAATTGTAGGTTTATTTGAAAATTTAGCCCATTTGATTAATGACAAAAATATCAATGTCAAAAACAAAAGAACAACTCATTACTGAAAATGAAGAATTACATTCCCGCCTTACTGAAGCTGAAGAAATGCTTGAAGCCATCCGTAGCGGTGAGGTGGATGCGATTGTGGTTTCCGGTACGAAAGGTGAACAGGTGTATTCTATTAATTCAGCTGAAACACCTTATCGTACTTTTATAGAAGAAATGAGCGAAGGAGCAGTTACGCTTACCAAAGAAGGCATCATTCTCTATTGTAATCAGAGATTTGCTGAATTTGTGCATGAACCAATTGAACTTGTGATTGGTTCATACTTTAACCGTTTCATCTCTGCAAATGACAGATCAAAATTCAATTACCTCCTTGCCCAAAAGACTCCTGATAAAAATCATGTTCTGATAATATCTTTGATCAACTCAATATATCTAAAACTATCCTTTCACCTTTTGCCACCTTACCTCCAGGGTGATAATTTCATACTTATAGCAACTGATATATCGGAATTAAAGAAGAAAGAAAATGAACTTGTTGAAGTACAACATTTACTGGAACAACGCTTTGATCAGTTACAGAGCATGCGTATCGAACTTATTAATACACAGATTGCCGCTGAAGCTGCAATAAATGAATTAAGAGATAAGAATAAAAAACTTTTGAAAGAAATAACAAATCATAAGCTGGCAAAAGCAGCATTAAAGCAAAAGCGAAAGAAGGCAACCAATTGAAAATGTCATTTTAGCAAAATAATTTGCGGAATTAATAGACTATTTTTGTACACCAATTCCGAAAATCCTCACGAATTATGACCGTATCAGTCTTTTTCGATTAACACATAATCTTATGAATTTCAAGTCGCAAATGTTTCCTCTTAACATCAGAAGGGACATCCAAAAACTAATTATTACCTCAATATTATCAGTCTTTTGTTCTTACATCAGCGCCCAGCCAATTATTCAGTGGCAGAAATGCCTGGGAGGGTCCGGCAGGGATTGGGTAAACGCTATCCGGCAAACCGGTGACGGAGGATTTATTGTTGCAGGTTTTTCCATGTCAAATGATGGAGATGTAACAGGAAATCATGGTAATAGCGATTTTTGGATAGTAAAACTTAATGATATCGGGACTATTCAGTGGCAGAAATCATTGGGAGGATCAAATTTTGACCAGGCATATTCTGTTCAGCAAACCACCGATAGCGGATATATTGTTGCGGGATATTCTGACTCAGATGACGGAGATGTAACAGGAAATCATGGTCTTAGGGATTTCTGGGTAGTGAAATTAAATGATATCGGGACTATCCAATGGCAGAAATCATTGGGAGGGTCAAATATTGACCAGGCATATTCCATTATACAAACTGCTGATGGAGGATATATTGTTGCAGGTGGTTCTGAATCAACAGACGGAGAGGTAACAGGAAATCATGGAAATGAGGATTGCTGGGTAGTGAAACTTAGTGATACCGGGACTATTCAGTGGCAGAAATGCCTGGGAGGGTCAAGTATTGACAAAGCCTGTTCTATTCAGCAAACCACTGATGGCGGATATATTGTTTCAGGCAACTCAACTTCAAATGATGGAGATGTAACAGGAAATCATGGAAATAATGATTATTGGGTAGTGAAGCTTAATGATACCGGGACTGTTCAATGGCAGAATTGCCTGGGCGGATCAGGTATTGAATATGATTGTTCCGTTCAGCAAACCACTGACGGAGGATACATTATTGCAGGCGGCTCAACTTCTAACGATGGAGATGTAACAGGAAATCATGGAATATCTGATTTCTGGCTGGTGAAACTAAATGATACCGGGAATATTCAGTGGCAGAAATCATTGGGAGGGTCAGATGACGATTGCGCCAATTCTATCCGGCAAACCGCTGATAGTGGATATATTGTTGCGGGTATTTCAAGGTCAAATGACGGAGATGTAACCGGAAATCACGGTTTCTATGATTTTTGGGTTGTGAAAGTAAACAATATTGGGACAATTCAGTGGCAGAAATCAATAGGAGGTTCAGATGAAGATTATGCATTTTCTATACGGCAAACCACAGAGGGCGGATATGTTGTTGCGGGCTTTTCGAGGTCAAATGATGGAGATGTAACCGGAAATCACGGTTTTTATGATTATTGGGTTGTAAGACTAAGTGGTGTAAATGGATTAACCGGGATATCTGCTCCAGGTCAACTTTCAGTATTTCCAAATCCTGCCGATGATTAGCTGAACATCGAATGGTTATCCGGTATGAACGTATCTGTCATTGAGATAATTGATATGCAGGGAAATTTCATTAAAAGACAGAATACAACAAAAAGCAAAAACAAATTAGATGTAAGTGATTTATCCTGTGGAGTTTATTTATTAAGAATGCAAACAGATAAGGATTTTATTATAAAGAAACTGGTTAAACATTGACTTCAAATTCATGCAAATTAGTGCAATTAGCACACTGCTTATTTACTTGAATTATAC
>JAPLDE010000102.1 GCA_026391855.1 Bacteroidota bacterium
ATTGAAAAACTTTACCTCGACGCTGTTTCGGCACAGGCCAGGTTCCTGGCTTCCATCGAACAAATGGAATCGGCCAGGATCAGCTATGAACTTTCCCGGGATCAGTTTTCCGCAGGGTTCAAAAATACGGTCGACCTTCTGACCGAAAAAAACAAATTTATGAATGCACGGCAGGAATACCTGAAGGCGAAATTCACCGCCATCCTGGATATTAAACTCCTCGATTTCTACCAGGGCATTCCCATCAAACTGTAAATAACTCTTTAAAAAACAAATAATTATGAAAAAGAGAACAAAAATAAAAGGAGTAGTAATGCTGACGGTGATCATCGTCGCAGGGCTCATCTCATTGCGATATTTTACCGCTGACAAACATCAGCCTGTAGTTTTCACCACGGCTGTCGTTCAGGAGGGTAAAATCAGCAACACCGTTACGGCAACAGGTACCATCAGCCCTATCACCGAGGTGGAAGTAGGTACCCAGGTATCAGGGGTCATTAAAAAGCTTTATGTTGATTTTAATTCAGTGGTGAAGAAAGGCCAGCTGCTTGCGGAACTCGATAAAGTGCCCCTGCAGACACAGGTGAATTCCACCAAGTCAGATCTTATGAATGCTGAAAACGACCTGGACTACTACCAGAAAAATTTCAACAGGACCAGGCTGCTTCATGATAAGAAGTCGGTAAGCGATGCCGATTATGACAATGCCCTGTACCAGCTGAACAAAACCAAAGCCAATGTCGACAAAGCCAGGTCGGAACTGAGCCGGGTGCAGAACAACCTGGATTATGCAACCATCTATTCACCTATCGACGGAGTGGTTTTGCTCAGGGCCGTCGATGAAGGACAAACCGTGGCAGCCAATTTCAGTACCCCAAAGCTGTTCACTATCGCCAATGACCTGACCAAAATGCAGGTTATTGCCAATGTGGATGAGGCGGATATCGGCCAGATCAGGCAGGGACAAAGGGTTTCTTTCACCGTGGATGCTTTCCCTGAGGACGTTTTCTCAGGAACCGTGACACAGGTAAGGCTGGAACCTACTGTGAGCTCTAATGTGGTGACTTACAGTGTTGTAGTTGAGGCTCCCAATCCGTACCTCAAACTTAAACCCGGGTTAACCGCTTCTATCACCGTATTTACCCAGGAAAGCGATCATACGCTTATTATTCCCATAAAAGCCCTTCATTTCACACCAGACAGCACCTTGTTAAATAACTACCTGAAAATAAATAAGTTGGAAACTATAAAGCCGGATATCACTTCCTCTTCTACTGCCGGACTGCATAAAGGTAAGACTGATTCTTTAAAAAAGATCTGGATAAAAGAGGGTAAAAACCTGGTGAAGGTTGAAGTTTCTACAGGTATTAACGATGGGACCAATATTGAGATCAGATATGGATTAAACCCCGGACAGGAAGTCATTCTTTCGATGGAATCAGAAATCAGTTCGTCCGGAAATTCACAGACTGCTGCAAGGACATCCACCAACAGCAGCCCGTTTTTGCCCAAACATCCGGGGAAGAAATAATCATTTCAAGCGAAGACTACCATGAAGACGATCATTGAGATAAAAGACCTGAAGCGGGAATTCCTGGTTGGAGAGGAAGTGGTGAAGGCATTGAGGAGTATAAGCTTTTCGATAGAGGAGGGAGAATTTGTTACCATCATGGGAGCCAGCGGTTCGGGGAAATCAACGCTGCTGAATATCCTGGGCTGCCTCGATACACCAACAGAAGGAGAATACCTGCTCGACGGTATGTCGGCGAGGAAGATGACCAAGAATGAGAGGGCCAGGTTCAGGAACAAGAAGATAGGTTTTGTATTCCAATCGTATAACCTGCTTCCCCGTACCACGGCCCTTGAAAATGTAGAGCTTCCGCTGCTTTACAACCCGGATATCAATGGAAAACAACGGAGGTTAAAAGCTATGCAGGCGCTGAATGCAGTTTCCCTGTCCGACAGGATCCATCACACACCCAATCAACTGTCGGGCGGACAGCAGCAACGGGTGGCCATTGCCCGCGCCCTGGTGAACGACCCTGTCCTGATCCTGGCCGATGAAGCTACAGGAAACCTCGACACCCGGACCTCCTATGAACTGATGGCTTTGTTCCAACAGTTAAATGAGGAAGGCAAGACCATCGTTTTTGTAACGCATGAACCTGATATCGCAGGCTTCAGCAAAAGAAACATTGTACTCAAAGATGGTAAGGTCATCAAAGATACCCTGGTCGCAAGGCCGGCCAGCGCCCTTGAGGCCCTGTCATCCTTACCCGTGAATGAGGAGGAATAAGGTTAATAAGAAACAGGATGCAAGTGAAAAATTTAATAAAAATAGCCTTTAAAGCAATAGGCACCAACAAGTTGAGATCATTTCTTACCATGTTGGGGATCATTATAGGTGTAGCTTCTGTCATTGCCATGCTGGCTATCGGGCAAGGGTCATCCCAAAGCATTACTTCAGGGATTTCAGATATGGGATCGAATATGATGATCATCATGCCCGGGTCCGAGAATTTTCGGGGGTTGAGAATGGGACCCAGTAATATTCAGTCACTTACGGTGAAAGACTATAAAGACCTGAAAGACAAGGCCACATACCTGAGTGCAGTGTCACCTGTTACCAACGGAGGCGGACAGGCCATTTACGGATCGAATAACTGGCCTGTATCTATACTTGGCGCCAATACTGATATTCTGAGTATCAGAAAATACAAAATCAAAAGCGGAGACATGTTCACCGAAAGAGATGTCATCGCATCGGCTAAAGTCTGCGTGATCGGGAAAACCATTGTGGATAATTTATTTGTCAATGGAGAAGACCCGATAGGTAAAACAGTCAGGTTCAACAAGATACCATTTAAAGTGATAGGCGTGCTTACCACAAAAGGAGAAAACACCATGGGACAGGACCAGGACGATGTGATAATCTCTCCTTATACCACTGTGCAGAAGCGGATCACTGCCAATACCTACCTTCAATCTATTTTCGCCAGCGCTGTTTCAGAGAACATGTCGGACAAAGCCGCCGAAGAAATTACTGCCATCCTTCGCCAAAACCACAAGATCAAAGCAGGTGATGAAGACGACTTTTCGGTACGAAGCCAGCAGGAACTCATCAAGACCCTAAGCTCTACCTCGCAGATTCTCACCGTCTTACTGGCTATCATTGCCGGAATTTCGCTGCTGGTCGGCGGTATCGGCATCATGAACATCATGTACGTTTCGGTCACGGAACGCACCCGGGAAATCGGGCTGCGGATCGCGGTAGGCGCCCAGACGAACAATGTGTTGTACCAGTTCCTGTTTGAGTCGGTTTTGCTGAGCTTTACCGGCGGATTGATCGGCATTACACTGGGTGTGGCCACCTCCTTTATCATCAAATCCATCCTGCAGTGGCCTATTACGGTAAGTACCTATTCGATTCTCCTGTCCTTCGCCGTCTGTACCTTCACCGGTATATTCTTCGGCTGGTATCCCGCCCGGAAAGCCTCCCGCCTTGATCCTATCGAGGCGCTGCGGTACGAATAAGAGATTGTGTTAACTTTGTTGATATTACATGTCTATATTTAACAAGAAATGGATTTGCTGACTCAACCAACCTGGCGGACAAGAATTCTGAACCTCATTCAGGCCCTCATCTGGGCATTGTTTATTCTTTCACCCATACTGTTTTCACTCGAATCTGCCAGTGGAACCAAAGTCATCCATGTGATCAGATTTATTTGGCCCATGGTTTTTGCCATGCTGATCTACTACCTGAACTATGGTTACCTGATAAGGAAGTTCCTCTTTGAACAAAAATTCTGGCAGTTCCTGTTAATCAACCTGTTAGTAATGGCTGTTTCTTTATATATTCTTCAAACCATCCATGAAGTTTATCTGCAGCCGCCTCATGATGAAGCCAGGCCCCTATATTCGCCTCCGCCAACCCTGTTCATCTTCTTCAGAAACTTCTTCACACTTACATTGTTTGCCGGCCTGAGTGTGGCCATCAAAGTCACTGCCCGCTGGTACAGAGCAGAAACCGAACTGAAAGACCTTGCACGCATGCATCTGGAATCGGAGCTAAATCAGCTCAAAAGCCAGATCAACCCTCATTTTCTGTTCAATACCCTGAACAATATTTACTCCCTGGTGGCCATCAGCCAGGAGAATGCACAACAAGCCATTCATCAACTTAGTAAACTGATGAGATATGTTTTATACGAGAGTCAACTGCAGGAAACTCCGCTTCATAAGGAAATTGAATTCCTGAGAAGCTATATCAAATTGATGAGCTTACGGCTTCCTTCTCATGTTGATATGGATGTTAATCTGCCGGAAAGCACGCAAAACCAGCTTATTGCCCCGCTTCTTCTGATGCCGTTGGTTGAAAATGCTTTTAAACATGGGGTCAAGGCCACCCTACCCTCCAGGATTTCAATACTCCTTGAAATTCAGGATGATACATTGATCTTGCGGGTGCAAAACAGTATTTTCCCGAAAAAAGAAACCGATCCCTCCGGTTCCGGAATCGGGCTGGGTAACCTGAAAAAACGGCTGGACCTGATCTACCCCAAAAAAAACGAGTTGTCCCTGTCTCCTTCCGCCAGTCAGTATGAGGCATGCCTTAAACTAAACTTGTCATGATCAGGTGTTTGATAGCCGATGACGAGCCCCTGGCTCTCGACCTGATAGAAGGTTACATCAGAAAAATACCCTTTCTCGAACTGGTAGCCAGGTGTTCCAGTGCCCTGGCCACATTAGCTGTCCTTGAAAAGGAGAATATTGACCTGTTGATCCTTGACATCCAGATGCCTGAACTCTCCGGAATGGAGCTGGCAGGGATGCTGGGAAACGGCCCGAAGGTGATCTTTACCACTGCTTTCGAACAATACGCTATCCGGGGGTATAAAGTCGATGCACTGGATTACCTGCTTAAACCCATCAGTTTCGAAGAATTTCTGGCAGCTGCCAACAAGGCCAGAAACTGGTTCAACAACGCCAGGCCGAAATCCGTGAATGAAAATGAACAAAACCGGATCATCATAAAATCTGATTATAAGTTACTGCAGATCAACACTTCACGTATTCTTTTTATCGAGGGGTTAAAAGATTATGTGAAGTTTTACCTTGAAGATGAGGAGAAACCCATTCTTTCGCTCATGAGCATGAAATCCCTGGAAGAGAAATTGCATCCTGATCATTTTATGAGGATCCACCGCTCTTTCATTGTTAATCTTGATAAAATCAAAACCATAGAAAGAAGCAGGATCATTTTCGGGAAGCACTATCTGCCCGTTTCCGATAAATACAAGGAAAAATTCGGGGAATTCATTGCAAAGAGATTCTTTACCTGACCCTCCCCTATTCGTCTTTAAGGTCTGTTGCCATCAATTTTCAGGTGATGTAGCCGGTTATAACCAAAGCTTGCTGTGGCAACCACTGCAGTTTCTGCTCTTCCACTGGTTTCCGATGTCAACCGGATGCCTGAATTCCATCGAATCTGCCAGGAAAGTATAATCCAACCGGTTAGGGGTACCTTGCTCCACAATCGTATGGCATAAATTACAATCGCCTGAGATCACCTCACCGGTGGAAGTCCTGTGCCTGCCTGAATGACAGCGAAAACATCCTTCCGATTGACGATGGCCTATATTATTCAGGTAACTGGTAGCGGTAACCTTCATGAATGGGAAGTTGTTCCTGGCATATTCCTTCCGGATCACCCCTACCGATTGCGCTATCAGTGCCTTTTCTTTCAGCCATGTCATGGGGTGTTGTATCCTGTAGTATGATTCAACACCTTGTTTTATGGCAGAATCAGCCATTCCCAGGGTGGAAAATTCATTCTTCAGAACATTCAGGGCAGCTGCTTTAATAAACGGCAACCTTGTAGGAATCTTCCCGGTAAGCAAGGCCTGGTCAATATAATCTCCCGGATAAAGAAAAAGGTGGGAAGGACGGTTATGACAATCCATACAATCCATCGTCCGGGTCTCAAACTGACGTAATATGCTCTCATCAGGCAGCTTATCTTTGTCAACAAATATTTTCACCTTCCCTGTTTTCAGGTTTGTCAGTCTAACCCAGGGGATCGACTCCCTGTTTGCCGTATTCGACACATATTCCAGCCGGTAGTCGGGGTTGATATGCCAGTGTATTCCTTCCCTGAGCCCCATGGCGCTGTTTTTAGGGCCTGTTTTCATGATCAGTGAGATATCCCATTCCGTATTGGCTGAATCAGCCAGGTAACTTACCTGGTGTATCAGTTTCCTGGCATAAAATTTCTGAGGCCAGTGACACTGCTGACAGGTTTGCTGAACAGGACGGAAATCGGTGATAGGAGTAGGAATTGGTTTGGAATACCGGTTGAAAAGCTGTGAATAAACCAGTTTCAGGGCGGCCAGCTTCGACCTCACGAACCAGCCCGATCCTTCACCCATATGGCAATCACCGCAAGGGACCTGGGCATGTACCGATGAAAGATAAGTTGTATATTCAGGTTCCATGACCTTATGACACAGTTCCCCGCAAAAACCCACCGAATTGGAATATTCGAAAGCCCGGTAGCTTCCAATGGCAGAAGCGACAAGGAAAATAAAAAGGGCCAGGGAAACCTTTATCAGGCTGCTCCGCTGTTTCCTGTAATTCAGGTTCAGGATCGGCCATAAATCCTCATCTGCCGGTCCTGTTTCTTTCCTTTTCATCCCTTTTACCAGGCCAATCAGAATAAACACCAGCCCGAGTGACAGAAAAAAAGGCAGAACGATGTAAATGTAAACCCCGAAATAACTGTAACTCCTGCCCAAAAGCAGCATGATGCCGGCAAAAACAAGGATCAGGAACAGACTGTTAACCGCCAGGATAAATCCCGATATGGTCAGCCAGTTATAGTATGAACGGGGCTCTTTCATCAATTACTTCAATATCTTGAAAACCCCGATCAGGGGCTAATTAACAGGTAAAACGTTATAATCCGGCTTGTTGTTCAATAGTCTTAAACAGGCTTTCATCTACCCTGTACCCTGCCGACCGCGCTTTTAACACATTCCGGTAAGCATTCTTAAAATCGTTCAGTTTGTAAAGACACAAGCCGACGTTGTAAGATATTTCAGGGTCCTCCGGATTTTTTCTGAGAGCGATGTTAAAATCTTCCAGCGCAGTCTTGTATTTGCCGGAGTTGGCGAAGATCAGACCCCTCATATACCGGTACTTCCCTTCATCCGGATTGTTGATGATCAGCCGGTTGTAATCCTTCAGGGCTTCATCGTAGCGGTGGGTCTCAAACAACGCTGCAGCCCGGTTGGCACGCAGGCCTTTAAAAGTCGAATCTGATAAAAATGCCTTCTCATAATCCTTCAGGGCTTCGTCATACCTTTTAAGATTGGCATAGCTGAGCCCCCGGTTCGAATATGCCTGGGTGTTGCAACTATCATAAAGCAGTTCCTTGCTGAGGGCTTCTATCGATCTCTCGTAATCCTTGTTGTAAGTGTAAATAAAAGCCTGATAATAAAA
>JAPLDE010000183.1 GCA_026391855.1 Bacteroidota bacterium
GAAGGTCAATTATCTTGAAACCTATAATGCCTCTGAAGGCTTTTTTGGGATTCAGGATCAGAAGGACAGGGAGGACATGCTTCTTATGCTCGATTATGGCATTTATTATGAATTTATGCCTGTGGATCAGCTGGGAAAAAGGTACCCGCCTACGAAATCTCTGGAACAGGTTGATACTGAGACAAATTATGCCATCATTATTTCAACCAATGCCGGGTTGTGGCGATATCTCCTGGGTGATACCGTCCGGTTTACCACACTCCATCCATACAGGATTAAAATAACCGGGCGTACAAAGAACTTTATAAATGCCTTCGGGGAGGAACTTATTATCGACAATGCTGAAAAGGCCTTGCAGATCGCCTGTGAAAAGACAGCTTCCTCTATTATTGAATATACAGCTGCCCCTGTTTATTTCAAGGATGAACAAAAGGCTGCCCATGAATGGCTGATCGAGTTTGATATTCCCCCAAAGAACATTGGGTATTTTTCGGAGATGCTCGATAATGCACTGAAATCGCTTAATTCGGATTACGAAGCCAAACGGTACAGGAACCTTTTGCTTCAACCTCCCATCGTCCGGCAGCTTCCCCCCAGGACTTTTTATAACTGGATGAAAACCAAGGGCAGGCTTGGCGGACAATACAAAGTCCCGAGATTGTCCAACGACAGAAAATACCTGGAAGAATTGCTTTCTTTTGTTCTCTGATTTTAGTACCTGCATGACTATCTTTTTTTTACTTTAGCCTCATAAATTCTACCATTATGCATATTGCTGTTGCCGGAAACATCGGAGCCGGAAAAACAACCCTGACAGGCCTGCTGGCAAAACATTTCGGATGGGTGCCCCATTACGAGGATGTGGATACCAACCCTTATTTATCCAGTTTCTATGAGGACATGCAGCGATGGTCCTTTAACCTTCAGATATATTTCCTCAACAGCAGGTTCCGGCAAATCGTGGAAATCAGAAGCGGTTCAAAAACAGTTATCCAGGACAGGACTATCTATGAGGATGCCCACATCTTTGCCCCCAACCTTCAATCAATGAACCTGATGACTACCCGGGATTTTGACAACTACCACTCGCTTTTTGAATTGATGAGCTCTTTCATTCAACCCCCCGATCTGCTTATCTACCTGAAAGCCAGCGTCCCTACCCTTGTCAGGCAAATCCAGAAACGTGGCCGTGACTATGAAGAAGCCATTCGCCTCGATTACCTTAAGAAACTGAATGAAAGGTATGAAGCCTGGATTAATTCTTACACCCTTGGTAAACTGCTGATCATTGATGTCGATTCGGTTAACTTTTCGGATAACCCCGAAGACCTGGGTATGATCATTGAAAAAGTAAATGCTGAACTCCACGGACTGTTTTAGTTTTTGTGAAGATATAACATGCAGATCTTCGGTATCATCCCTGCCCGTTACGGGTCTACCCGGTTTCCGGGTAAACCGCTTGCTATGATAGGCGGGAAGTCTATGATACAGCGGGTATATGAACAGGCCGGTAAAGCCTCTTCACTAACTAAGGTTGCAGTTGCCACCGATGATGCCAGGATTGAAGACCATGTTCAGCAGTTTGGCGGGAACGTTGTAATGACTTCCGAACACCACCTCAGTGGGACCGAACGATGTGCTGAAGCCTACCTGAAGATGAGCGGCGAAGGCAGGAACCCTGCTGAAGATATTATCGTCAACATCCAGGGAGATGAACCCTTTATTGACCCGGCCCTGATCGACCAGGTAACCGCTTGCTTCCCGGAGAAAAAAACCTGTATTGCCACCCTGGCAAAACCCGTTTCCTCACCGGAAGAACTGTTTAACCCCAACGTTGTCAAACTGATCTTCAACCAGCAGGGCAATGCCATCTATTTCAGCCGGTCACCCCTTCCTTTTATCAGAAACCGGGAAGAGAAAAACTGGCTGTCTTCCTTTCCTTATCTCAAACACATCGGGATATACGCTTACAGGGCCGACACCCTGCTTCAACTCGTAAAACTACCTCCTTCCGGCCTGGAATCGGCAGAATCACTCGAACAACTCCGGTGGATTGAATACGGATTATCCATAAAAGTAGCTATCACCGACCGGGAAAGTATAGCCGTTGATTCACCCGAAGACCTGTTGAAATTAACCCATCTTTATTCCTGATATGGAAGTTACCAGATATATTGCTGAATTTCTCCTCGAAAAAGGGCACGTCCTGCTGCCCGGATTGGGTACCTTTGAAAGTACCTACCAGCCGGCTCAGATCGACAAACAGACAAACACACTGTTGCCTCCGGCCATGATTTTTACTTTCAATCCCTCAAAAAAAGAAGGAGACACCGACCTGATACGGTTCATGGCCGGAAGGGAAAACACGGCTGTTACACTGGCAGAGAAAGAAATGGAAGAATATGTGGAGGGTTGTCATTATGTGATCAATAAAGGGAAAAGATTGGAAATCCCTGGCGTTGGGCTGCTTTTTAAGGATGCAGATGGAAATATTGTGTTCGAAAAAGATCCTAACCTGGTTACCTCCGGCGACTTTTTCGGGTTGGAACAACTGCCTGTGAAAACGCTTTCAAAACATAGCTCCTACAAGGTAACCAGAATAATCATGATTTTTGTCATCCTGGTTGTTTTAGTGCTGGGAGGCTTTTATGCCAATATGATCGGCAGGTTTGTCATGCAGAAATTCGGTCCGCCCCCTTCACAGCCATCCCAACTGCCTGTTTTCCACAACGATTCACTGCAGGTTCAGAAAAAAGATACGATCCTTCCCGCCCAACCACTCAAAGTAAAGAACACGACTCCCCTGCCCATAGTAAAAGAGATGGAGAAACCTATTGAAAAGCAAGCTGTTGAGTCGGCAGAAGGTCAAAAATATTACATAGTAGCCGGGTGTTTCCGCTCGGATGAAGGAGCAGCCATATTTGTTAATAAACTGAAAGGCAAGGGTTTTGATGCAAAAATATTTGGGAAGAACAAACAAGGATTGAATATGGTTTGTTATTCCTCCTATAATTCAAGGCAGGAGGCAACGGAAAATCTTCACAGGATCATGAATGAAACCGACCCAAAAGCCTGGCTAATCCGTTACTGACAGTGGCGAAAAAAAAATTAGAACGTTTTAAAGAGAATCTTACTTTCCCGAATTTGTTCCAGCTGAGTTACCAGGAACAACAGCAGGGATTTGTTTACAAGGGAAATTGGCCGGTTTTTTTTGGGAACAACAACCCCATCGTTCTCGAACTGAGATGCGGTAAAGGAGATTATACCATTTTCCTGACTGAAAAAAATAAGGAACTGAATTACATCGGAATCGACATTAAAGGCGCCAGGCTGTGGCGGGGGTGTAAGTCATCCCTGGAAAAAAACATGAAGAATGTCGCCTTTATCCGGACGTATGCCCAGATGCTGGAACAATACTTCACCCCGGGGGAAGTCAGCGAAATC
>JAPLDE010000130.1 GCA_026391855.1 Bacteroidota bacterium
ACGAAAAAATCCTTGAAAATATACTGCTGGCAGGTACCCGGGCATCAACCACCGGTAATATGCAGGTATACAGCATTATCGTCACAAAAGAGGAAGAAAACCGAAGGAAACTCTGGGAATATCATTTTAAACAGGATATGGTACTTCAGGCACCAGTATTATTGACGTTCTGTGCGGATTTTAACCGTTTTAACGCCTGGTGCCGCTACCGCAGTGCCGAACCGGGGTATGACAATTTCCTGTCATTCTTTACCGCAGCCATCGATGCCTTGCTGGTTGCCCAGAATGTATGTGTGGCTGCCGAAGATTACGGGCTGGGAATCTGTTACCTGGGAACCACAACCTACATGGCCCATAAGTTGGTTGAGTTTTTTGGCCTGCCCGGCGGGGTTGTGCCTGTCACTACCCTTACCCTGGGTTATCCGTCAGAAGATCCGGGACTAACCGACCGGCTTCCCCTGCAGGCTGTTGTCCATCAGGAAAAATACAACCCTTATGACAGGGAGTCGATTGATTCTTTCTATCTTGAAAAAGAAAATCTTCCCCTGACAGCCAGCCTGTTAAAAGAAAACCAACTTGAAACTCTGGCGCAGATCTTCACTCAAAAAAGATATACAAAAAAGGACAATGTATTCTTTTCTGAAAATTTTCTGGAAGTAATTCGCAAACAGGGATTTATGAATAAAAAGGAGTAAATTTGAAGAAAATCCTGGTCATACAAACAGCTTCTATAGGGGATGTCATCCTGGTTACGCCGGTTTTGGAGCAGCTTCACCAAAACTACCCTCTGGCCGAAATATCCTTATTGCTAAAGAAAGGGAATGAAAGTCTCTTCCTGGAACATCCTTTTCTGAAGTACATTTGGTATTGGGATAAAAGAATTCAAAAATATTCTAATCTCATCCATGTAATCAAAAGGGTGAGGAGAGAAAGATTTGATCTGGTCATCAATGCCCAGCGTTTCTTCAGCAGCGGGCTGATCACGGTGTTGAGCGGGTCCGGTTCTACCAGTGGTTTCACAAAGAATCCTCTTTCCGTCTTCTTTGGAAAAAAGGTAAAACATGTTATCGGAGATGGTGTTCTGCATGAAGCAGAACGCAACCTGCTGCTGATTCCGGGTATGCAGGAAGTTAAAGGTAAGGCTGTTATACGGCTGTATCCGTCTGACCACGACTATAAAAGGATGGCAGGATACCAGGATTCAGCCTATATCTGTATTTCACCGGCTTCGCTGTGGTTTACCAAACAATATCCCAGGGAAAAGTGGGCTGAATTCATCCGGGCCTTACCCGGTGGACAGAAGGTGTATTTACTGGGCAGCAGGACTGATACGCATCTTAACAATGAAATAGCCGAATTATCAGGAAGACAGAATGTTGTAAATCTTGCAGGTCAGCTGACCCTGCTGCAATCCGCAGCCCTGATGGAAGGTGCCCAGATGAACTATGTAAACGATTCGGCGCCCCTTCATTTGTGTTCCTCCCGAAATGCCCCGGTTACCGCGGTTTTTTGTTCCACTGTACCGGCTTTCGGATTTGGTCCGTACGGGAGCAGGGGCGCTGTCGTTGAAACTACCGAAAAACTTACCTGCCGTCCCTGCGGGCTGCATGGATATGCTGTATGCCCTGAAAAACATTTTCGCTGTGCGTTAACCATTGAAAAAGAACAACTTATAAATCGATTGAAGGGATGACGGATGAAATTCAACAATGCCTGGAAGTATTAAAACAAGGCGGAACAATCATTTACCCCACGGATACTTTATGGGGGTTGGGCTGTGATGCTACGGATGAAAAAGCCGTGGAAAAGGTCATTGCACTGAAGGGGCGGAAAAAAGACCAAAGCCTGATCATCCTGGTTGATGACCAGAATAAGCTGGACAGGTATGTGAAGGAAGTACCGGAAATCGCCTGGGATTTGCTGGACCAGGTTGATACCCCGCTAACGATTGTGTATCCGGCAGGTAAAAATCTGGCTTCCAATGTATTGGCTTCCGACGGAAGTATTGCTATCCGGGTCACTACTGATCCCTTCTGCAAAGAACTGATTCGAAAATTCGGGAAACCGATCGTTTCAACCTCAGCAAATTATACCGGCGATATGCCACCCATTTCCTTCAGCAGGATTAATCTAAAGCTCATTGAATCAGTTGACTATGTGGTCAACTGGCAACGCAACCGCTTGCATTCAACCAAACCGTCTTCTATCATCAAACTCGGTCTTAAAGGGGAAATCGAACTAATCAGGCAATAGGTTGTTATTT
This sequence comes from Bacteroidota bacterium, assembly GCA_026391855.1. Classification (GTDB taxonomy): domain Bacteria; phylum Bacteroidota; class Bacteroidia; order Bacteroidales; family CAIXZF01; genus JAKLIX01. The sequence goes on from JAPLDE010000130.1 coordinate 2,264, forward strand.
TTTCTGGGTTTGTTGTATTATTATCAAAGGAGGTTAGACAGTTACATCCTTTACATTCCGGGAACCAAAGAATTAGCCGATGAAGTCAGAAGAAGCAAGCAAGCCGGATGTGTATTCGGTTGACACTGAGACCTTATTAAAGTGGTATAGATTGATGGCACTTGGCCGGCAGTTGGATGACCGGGCACCGAACTATCTGAAACAGGCATTGGGTTGGTCGTACCATGCACCCTATGCCGGTCATGATGGAATACAATTGGCTATTGGACAGATATTTGACCGGGAACATGATTATCTTTTTCCGTATTACAGAGATATGCTGACGGTTATTTCAGCCGGACTTACCGCAGAGGAAATTATCCTGAACGGTATTTCCAGGGCTACCGATGTTGCTGGGGCCGGAAGGCATATGTCGAACCATTTTGCCAAGCCTGCATGGCACATTCAAAATGTTTCCTCAGCAACAGGAAATCATAGTTTACATGCCGCAGGAATTGCCAGGGCAATGAAAACATATGGAAGTAAGGGTGTAGCTATCTGTTCACAAGGTGAATCTTCGATGTCGGAAGGTTTTGTGTATGAGGCTATTAATGGTGCTTCCAGAGAAAAACTACCGGTAATTTTTGTTATTCAGGACAATCGGTATGGTATTTCTGTTTTCAAAAAGGACCAGACAGCAAACCGCTATGCTTCTGATAATTTCGCCGGAATGGTAAATCTCAGGATCATTCATTGCGATGGAAAGAATGTGTTCGACTCGGTTCGGGCCGTGAGGGAAGCCAAGGTACATGTGCTTACTGAAGAAGAACCTGTTATTGTTCATGCCAGTTGTGTAAGGATCCATTCGCATTCCAACTCCGATAAACAGGAACTCTACCGCAGCGGGGAAGAACTGGCCTGTACTGTTTCTGCCGATCCGCTGATGAAATTCAGGAAGCAGCTTATTCATTCCAAACGGTTTACCGAAGAAGCATTAGCCCTTGTTGATGAAGAGGTAAAAAAGACGGTTTCGGCGGCCCACAAGAAGGCGCTGGCAGCTCCGGACCCGGATCCTGCATCGATATTTGATTTTGTTTATCCGCCGTCGTATGTCTCAACCGCTTTTCCGGACGGTATTCCTCATGGTGGGGGGCGAAAGATGAAAATGATACAAGCTCTGAATGAGACCCTTAAAGAGGAATTCAGGCATAATCCCGATACATTTTTATGGGGACAGGATGTGGCCAGCGGTGACAAAGGCGGTGTTTTCAATGTGACAAAAGGCTTGCAACTGGAATTCGGGAAGTCCAGGGTTTTTAACGCACCGATCGCAGAAGATTTTATCGTTGGAACGGCCAATGGATTCAGCCGTTACGATAAAAAGATCAGGATTGTGATAGAAGGGGCTGAATTTGCCGATTATTTCTGGCCCGCCATGGAGCAATTGGTAGAAACCTCTCATGAATACTGGAGGACCAATGGTCAGTTTTCTCCAAACATAGTGATCAGGCTGGCTTCAGGCGGGTATATAGGCGGAGGTTTATACCATTCGCAGACAATAGAAGGCAGCCTGGCTGCTTTTCCCGGACTTCGTATCGTTTATCCCTCCTTTGCTGACGATGCCGCAGGACTGTTACGCACGGCCATCCGCTCTGGAGGCGTTACTGTTTTTATGGAACCCAAAGCCCTGTATAACGACCCCCTGGCTGAAGTACCTGTGCCGGAGCAGTTTGAAGTTCCCTTCGGAAAGGCCAGAATAAGGAGAGAAGGCAAAGACCTCACCATTGTAACCTACGGCAACACCACCCATATGGCACTTAGGGTGGCTGAAAGACTGGAAACTGAACGAGGCGCCGGTATCGAAGTCATTGACCTCAGAAGTCTGATCCCGCTTGATAAAGAATTGATCATCAACTCAGTAAAGAAAACCAGCAAAGTCCTGGTTGTTCATGAGGACAAGGTTTTTGGCGGATTTGGGGGCGAACTCGCTTCAATAATCGCAGAAGAAGCCTTTGAATACCTTGATGCACCTATTGGCAGGGTAGGGGCTACCTATACCCCTGTAGGCTTCAACCGCATCCTGGAAAAAGCCATTCTTCCCGACGACAACCGAATCCATGCCGCTGTGGTTAAACTGCTTGATTATTAGACATTTGACCATATAGCCATGTGATCATTTGCTCATTTGCTCATCTAGTCATGCCAGCCTTAGGAAATCTGTATTCAACAGAATTCATTCATGGTTGAAAAGCCATTATTAGTGCTTAACTTTGTTTGATGGTTCCTGTTAATTAAAAATTTTATTGTATACGGATTAAAGGCGATACGAATTATCTTGTAAATCTTGAAAAAATAGAGATTATAATATTTGCAGTATGACAGAAGACACCGACCTTATTGATCAACTCAATAATAAGCTGGAGTCGTTATTAAAAAGACAGTCCGGATTCCTTAGGGAAATTGAAGAATTGCGTGATGAGATAAACCGGCTGAAAATCTTACAAAATAAGGCACAACATGTAGTTAATGAAGATGTTGAAATAATTTCTTCAGTTGAGCGAACCATCTTTGATGCAGAACCGGGACCAGTGCAGCCAACTGTGGAACAATCACCTTATCCACTTCCGGATAAACGGCCTGGGTATTCATCTCCACCAGATGAAAAACCCTCTGTCTCCAAATCAGATCTTGAAAAATTCATCGGCGAAAACCTGATCAATAAAATTGGTATTGCCATCCTGATCATTGGTGTTGGCATCGGGGCGAAGTATTCCATTGAGCATCAGCTGATCAGCCCGCTGACCAGGATTATTTTAGGCTACCTGATGGGATTCGGGTTATTGGGATTCGGGATCAAACTAAAAAGAGATTACTCAAACTTCAGTGCTGTATTGGTGAGCGGCGCCATCGCCATCATGTATTTTATTACTTACGCGGCTTACAGTTTTTATGACCTGATCCCCCAGGGCGTTGCTTTTGCATTGATGGTGGTGTTTACAGCCAGTTCGGTGTTTGCCGCCATACATTACAACAGGCAGGTGATCGCCCATATCGGACTGGTCGGGGCCTATGCAGTGCCTTTCTTATTGAGTGAAGGTTCCGGAAAAGTCGCTATACTGTTCACCTATATTTCAATCATTAACATCGGGATACTGGCCATTGCCGTCAGGAAGTACTGGAAACCGCTGTACTATGCCTCATTTTTGCTGTCATGGCTGATCTTTTTTACCTGGTACCAGGCCAGTTACCAGGCCGGCGAACACTTCGTTCTGTCGCTGTTTTTCCTGACGGTATTCTTCATCACTTTTTACCTGGTTTTCCTTGCTCATAAACTGGTACAGAAGATACCTTTCGAAATTACTGACATTGTCCTGCTGATTTCCAACTCCTTTATTTTCTATGGTATTGGCTACGCTGTTTTGCAAACCAGCCCAACCGGACAACATTTTCTTGGCTTGTTTACTTTATGTAATGCATTGATTCACCTTGTGGTATGTATCATTATATACAATCAGAGGCTTGCTGACCGCAACCTGTTTTATCTGGTGGCCGGGTTGGCCCTGGTTTTCATAACGATAGCCATACCTGTGCAACTGAATGGCTACTGGGTTACCCTGTTGTGGGTTTTTGAAGCAGCCTTGTTATTCGGTATCGGAAGATACAGTAAGGTGCCGTTTTATGAATGGCTTTCCTATCCGCTCATGTTCCTGTCTTTCTTTTGTCTTGTAAGGGACTGGATTCTAACTTATTACATTTATGACACGGTTGGTCCTGGTGGCGGGTTTATTCCGTTCATTAATATCAACTTTCTGACAGCTGCCCTTTTTATTGCTGCCTTTTCTTTTATCAATTACGTGAATATCAGGTATGTTGCCTCGTCTCCTATTCCTGAAAAATTTGTTCAGTCTTTTGTTGCCTTCTCAATTCCATCCATATTATTAATCGTATTGTATTACACTTTTCGCCTGGAGATTTCGGCTTACTTCGACCAATTATTCCAGCATTCATCCATCGAAGTAAAAAACAATGGTTCCGGTTACCCTGAAACCGGTTGGAATTTTGACCTGACCAAATATAAAACCATTTGGATTATTAACTATTCACTGTTTTTCCTTTCGATTTTATCTTTTATTAATATCAAAAAGATCAGCAGCAAAGACCTGGGTATTATTAATCTGGTATTCAATGCATTGGCCGTAGTTGTTTTTCTCACCCAGGGGTTGTATGTTCTGAGTGAACTGAGGGATAGCTACCTTTATCAAACCCATTCAGCCTCTCATACCAGTAGTCTTTTTAACATTGGTATCAGGTATATCTCATTTATGTTTACCGGTTTGCTGCTTTTTTTAAGCTATCGTTATCTTCATGAAAGATTTCTGAGGCCTTTTTCGGTGAGAATGAAGGTCCCTTTTGATTTTCTGCTCTATACTTCGGTGATTTGGATCGTCAGCAGCGAACTGATCACCTGGTCGGATATGCTGGGATACACACAATTTTACAAGCTGGGACTCAGTATTTTGTGGGGAGTGTATGCCCTGTTACTGATTGCGTTAGGCATATGGAAGCAGAAGAAGCATCTACGCGTCGGTGCCATTGTACTTTTTTCAGTCACCCTCCTGAAACTCTTCTTTTATGATATCTCCCAGCTTGACACCATTGGAAAAACCATCGTTTTCGTATCACTGGGACTATTATTGCTGATCATCTCATTCCTTTACAATAAATACAAACATTTAATCTGGTAACCTGGCCATGCAGGATAAAATATACAGTCTTGATTTACTGTACAATGACGTGCCCATGCCCTTCGTCATCAAGACCATGGAGGAAATTGACGAGCAGTTGGGGGGTATAGCCGACAATCCTCACCGGCACAATTATTATACGGTTATCTGGTCATTTACGGCCACCGGAAAGCATATCATTGATTTCAGGGAATATCCCATTCTTCCCGACTATGTTTTTTTTGTAAGTCCGGGACAGGTGCACCAGATCATTACCGACCCACGGCCAACCGGCTGTGTGATCCTTTTTACCCCGGAATTTCTTGATAAGAACAGCATACGTCCCGACTTTATCGCCAACCTGAAATTATTCCGGAAAAGCGATGAAACACCACCCATGCTGCTTACTCCGCCGATGGCCCTCTCGCTCAGAACTTTTGCCGACCGGATGTTTGCTGCTTTTCATTCCCGCAAGGATATGTATCTTGAAACCACCGGCGCCTACCTGAAACTCTTTCTCATTGAATGTAACGGGTATTGTCCCCTGGATCCCGGATCGAATACCCAGCGCATTGAAGTAGGCAAGACCCTGGTGAAAAATTTCAGGGAGATCGTTGAAAAGCAATTCATGAAATGGCATCAGGTGAAGGACTACGCTGATTTCTTGAATGTTACTCCAAATTACCTGAATGAGGTCATCAAATCAGCCATGGATATCTCAGCCAAGGAATTCATTCAGAACAGGATCGTTCTGGAAGCAAAGCGGATGCTGGTTTTTACTGAAAATAACGGTAAAATGATTGGGTTTGACCTTGGTTTTGAAGATCCATCTCATTTCAGCAAGTTTTTTAGAACCAATACCGGCCAGTCACTCCAGGAGTTCCGCGACAGCATCATAAAATAGGTTTCCTGCTCCAATCCTGCTGATTATTTGTCAGTTGAACGGGTTTATACCATAGATACCGTAATTTGTACCTTTCCC
>JAPLDE010000045.1 GCA_026391855.1 Bacteroidota bacterium
AGATCCCTGGAAGTGGTTTTAGGAGGATTGTTCTTGCTGCTTCTGATAAAGTTTCATTTCGATGAGGGTTTTCATGCCCGGGAACATTTCATGGGGAATGTTCCTATACTTGAGCAACTTCTTCATAAGGATATGAGGGCCGGAGAATGGTGCATGTTGCTGAACCTGTTCGGGCTTCTGATGGGTTTCGCCATCCTGGCCCGCTTTTTTGAACAATCCCGGATACCGGAAGAACTGCCGGCCATCCTTCCTGACGACTGGAAAGGCGGTCTTATGCTATTGGGAATGATCATGCTTCTTTCAACTTTTCTCGACAATATAGCTGCCGCCATGATCGGAGGTACGATTTCCATGGTCGTTTACAGAGGAAAGGTGCATACCGGTTACCTTGCAGCCATTGTTGCAGCCAGCAATGCAGGAGGGGCGGGAAGTGTGCTGGGTGATACCACCACCACGCTTATGTGGATTGATGGTGTGAACCCGATTGATGTTACCCATGCCTTTGTTGGCAGTCTTTTCGCTTTTCTGGTTTTTGGGATTGCGGGTTCCCTTCAGCAGGATAAGTATCATAAAATCAGGAAGAACCCGCCTAAAAGACTGAAGATCCATTATTCTAAACTCTGCCTGGTGCTGGCCATGCTGGTTATGGCTGTAGTTACCAATGTATTTTTTGATTTTCCTGCCATTGGCGTATGGATCGTCATCATACCAGGCTCATTTTTTATAGATATTCCCTGGAAGGCAACAAGAATGGCCTTTAAAGGAGCCTTGTTTCTTGTAGCATTGGTCACCTGTGCCTCGCTGATGCCTGTCAGCGAACTGCCTTCAGCTTCGGTTAGTACCGCCTTTTTCCTCGGACTGGTTTCCGCCGTCTTCGATAATATTCCCCTGACCAAACTTTGTCTCGACCAGGGTGGATTTGACTGGGGAGTGCTTGCTTATGCTGTCGGTTTCGGAGGGTCTATGATCTGGTTTGGTTCCTCTGCCGGTGTAGCACTCTCCAATATGTACCCGGAGATCAAAAATACCGGGAACTACGTCCGGAAAGGATGGCATGTGAGCGTGGCCTATATCCTCGGGTTTTACCTGATGATCGCTCTGGTGGGATGGAATCCTCATGCATCTCATAAAAATAAGTCCAAAATTATTGATAATCAAGAGGTTATTAATAAAGGCAAGGCCGGGTAAAAACTATTTATTACCAGCAGGCCCGAATTGTCATTTCAATGTACTTTCCTTACTATCTTTGGCGACATTTTATAAACGGGGGAGAGCATATATTTGTTCGGTAAGAGCCATCATATCAACAGGTTATCATTTACAGGGCTGGTTATCACCCTGGGAATTGTATACGGAGATATCGGGACCTCTCCCCTGTATGTACTGAGAGCCATTATTAACGGAGCCGGTGCGATCACACCCGAGGTGATCATGGGAGGCATCTCCTGTATTTTCTGGACACTGACTCTTCAGACCACTTTTAAATATGTGATCATTACGCTTAGGGCCGACAATAAGGGAGAGGGAGGGATCTTTTCATTGTATGCCCTGATCAGGAAGAAAGCAAAATGGGTTTTTATTTTTGCCATTATCGGCGGAAGTACTTTGCTGGCAGATGGTATTATTACTCCGGCCATTACCGTGGTTTCAGCTATCGAAGGACTTGGGATGATCAATCCGGATATCCCGATACTACCTATTGTATTGATAATCATCACCTTTCTATTTCTTGTGCAACAATTTGGTACAAATTTTCTGGGAGAGTCATTTGGTCCGATCATGTTTGTCTGGTTTACAATGCTGGGTGTTCTCGGTTTACTCCAGATCTTCCATTTCCCGGCCATTATTCAGTCGGTCAATCCTGTATATGCTTACAAATTACTGGTTAACCATCCCTCAGGTTTTCTTTTGCTTGGCGCCATATTCCTTTGTACCACGGGAGCGGAGGCATTGTATTCCGACCTGGGTCATTGCGGTGTACACAATATCCGGGCCTCGTGGACTTATGTAAAAACTACCCTGGTTTTCAACTATATGGGACAGGGAGCCTGGTTGCTCATGCATCCGAACACCGATTGTTCTGTAATAAACCCCTTTTACAGCATCATGCCGAGCTGGTTCCTTATGACCGGTATTGTTGTGGCTACCACAGCGGCTGTTATAGCCAGCCAGGCATTGATCAGCGGGTCCTATACCATTATCAGCGAAGCCATACTGCTCAACTTCTGGCCAAAAGTGAAGATCAATTACCCCACCCAGATCAAGGGGCAGATGTATATACCCAGCGTAAACCGTTTCCTGTGGATCGCCTGTATACTTGTTATCCTTTTCTTCAGAGAATCCTCCAATATGGAGGCTGCCTATGGGTTGTCCATTACAATTACTATGTTGATGACCACTATTCTTCTATCTTTCTACTTCTATTACAATAAGATACCCTCATTCATTATTGTGTTTTTCATCCTGATTTATCTTTTTATAGAAGGTTCCTTTCTGATCGCAAACCTGAACAAGTTTACCCATGGAGGTTGGGTTACTATTGTAATTGCCGGCTGCATCTTCAGCATCATGTATATATGGTATAAGGGACGGAGCATTAAAAACAGATTTATCAGTTTCACCAAGATAGGAAATTACCTGGAGTGGTTCAAAGACCTCAAGGTGGATGAAACCGTTTCTAAATATGCCACTAACCTGGTATATCTGACCCGGGCCAACTATAAGCAGGAAATTGAATCAAAAGTGATTTTTTCCATTTTCAATAAGCAGCCTAAACGCGCTGATTTATATTGGTTTATACATATTGATGTACTGGATGATCCGCATACCATGGACTATAAAGTGGATGTGCTGATCCCTGATACCCTCATCCGGGTCGATTTTAAGCTGGGTTTTAAAGTTCAACCCAGGGTGAATCTGTATTTTAAGCAGGTTATAAATGAACTGGTCAGAAATACTGAAGTGGACATTACCAGCCGGTATGATTCGCTCAGAAAGCATCATGTTCCCGGTGATTTTAAATTTGTTATTATCGACAGAATTCAAAATTATGACTTTGATTTTCTGCCATTTGAACAATTCATTATGGACGTATATGCCGTGTTGAAAAACATTGGTATAACGGATACACGGGCATATGGCCTGGATACGAGTAATGTTTTTGTAGAAAAGGTCCCGTTGCAGTTAGATGAGGATACTCCCACCAAGCTAAGAAGGATTTATTAGTGATGCAGATAGCTGATATCCAGTCCAATATTTTCGTTCATCTTCCATTTACGGTTACTTTACTGCTGCTATTGCTTACAGCCAGGGTTTTGGGCGAGATCTTCGAGCGAATGGGTCATCCGGCCATGATAGGGGAGATTCTCTCTGGCTTCATACTGGGCCCTTCTGTCCTTCACCTGGTAGGCTATTCTAACGAGATCAGGGTATTGTCTGAACTGGGTATCTTTTTTCTGATCGTCCTGGCGGGCATGGAAATCAGACCCGAGGAGATTAGAAAATCCGTAAAGGGTAAAAACGCGCTGATCGCGGTGATGGGTTTCGTTATCCCCATGATATTCGGTTTATTGATAGGTTTTCTGCTGGATATGGATTGGCTGTTAACCCTTTTCATCGGGTTATGTATTGCTATTACTGCTTTACCGGTAAGTGTTAGAATTCTGATGGACCTGGGTAAATTAAATACCGATATCGGTCAAAAAATTATTTCTGCAGCCATCTTCAATGATGTGGTAGCGCTGCTTATCCTCGGGATCATCCTGGATTCTGCTGACCCGACGGCCAGCCTGAGCACCATTCTTATATCTACATTTATTACGATCTTTAAGGTGGGCGTGTTTACTGTTATTATCTACCTGGTTTACAAAGTTGTTCAGGTTACTGCTTACAAAATCCCCATCATTCAGAACCGGATTACCCGATTGCTGGCCTTCCTGAAAGGAAAAGAATCTCTCTTTGCACTGATCATCGCTTTTGTCCTGGTTTTTTCAAGCATTTCCGAAGTACTGGGCCTTCATTTTGTGGTGGGAGCTTTTTTCGGGGCTATGCTGTTAAATAAAGAATTTCTGGGAAGCGATAATTTTGAGAAGATTAAGAACAATACCTCCGGAATATCCATGGGTTTCCTTTCGCCTATTTTCTTTGCAAGCATAGGCCTCCAGTTTAATTTAATGTCTATCAATAACTTCACCCTTTTAGCTCTCATTCTGGTTGCTTCCTTTGCCAGCAAGATACTGGGAGGATATATCGGGGGCAGGCTGGCCGGGCTGAGCAATCTCAGGTCTTACACCCTGGGAATAGGACTTAATGCAAGGGGCATCATGGAGCTGGTCATTGCAAACATAGCCCTGCAAAATGGCTTTATCGATTCGATGGTTTATTCTATCCTGGTACTGATGGGAATTGTCACTACGCTGGTAAGTCCATATTTCCTGAAAAAATGTTTCCACAGGATTGACCGGCTGGAACCGGGAAATGGCACTAGTTAACAGGTTTTTTCTTCAGTTTTTCCCTGATTACCGCTATAACCGGGGGCAGTAAAGACATCAGGATGAGCACCAGGATGACGATGGAGAAGTTATTCCGGACAAAAGTAATGTTCCCGAAAAAGTATCCGGCAAGGCAAAATAAAATAGTCCACAGAAAACTGCCTCCAATACTGAAGGTGATGAATTTCCGGTATTTCATTTTTCCGACACCGGCCACGAATGGGGCAAACGTGCGGATGATCGGCATAAAACGGGCAATTATGACGGTTATTCCTCCGTGTTTCTCATAAAACAGGCTGGTCTTATCCAGGTAATCCCTCCTGATCAGCCGGTAATTCTTCTCATATACAGTCTTCCCAAGGAAGCGGCCTAAGAAATAATTGGTATTGTCTCCCACAAAAGCAGCCAGCATAAAGGTCATGATAACAATCTTAATATCAAGGGGATGTCCTTCCATGGCTGCAATGCCCCCGGCGGCAAAAAGCAGCGAATCGCCTGGTAAAAATGGCGTTACCACCAGCCCTGTCTCACAGAAAACGATAACAAACAGGATAAGATAAGTCCAGGTCTGGTATTGACTGACTATCTCAAAAAGATGTTTATCAATGTGTATAACAAAGTCAACGGCATATCTGAGGTATTCCATCATAGTTTTTTATTTGGGTGGTAAAAGTAGGACAACCCTCTCATGAATCAAATACTTCCTACTAACTCTCTTACTGTTTGAAGGTTATGCCTGAGGAGATAATCTTCAATACCTTTTATGATATCGGTTGTTACCCTGGGGTTGATAAAATTGGCTGTTCCCACCTGGATGGCAGAAGCCCCGGCCAGGAAGAATTCGATGGCATCCGTGGCATTACAGATGCCGCCTATTCCGATAACCGGTAATTTCACAGCCTTGGAAACCTGCCATACCATTCTAAGGGCAACGGGTTTAACAGCAGGGCCGCTCAATCCCCCGGTAACAGTCGACAGCACCGGACGTCGCTTCTCGGCATCAATGGCCATTGCCAGCAGGGTGTTGATAAGGCTTAACACATCAGCCCCGCCGTCGGCGACTGCCCTGGCAATGTCAACAATACTGGTAACATTAGGGGATAGTTTGACTATCAGCGTTTTAGGGTACACTTTCCGGACAGCCCGGGTAACCTCAAGGGCAGAGGTAACAGAGGTGCCAAAGGCCATTCCCCCTTGCTTTACGTTCGGACAGGAAATATTGAGCTCAATAGCGGTGATGTGGTCCAGGCCGGCCATCTTTTCCGCAACTTCAACATAACCTTCAATGGTTGAACCGGATACATTGGCTATTATGTGTGTGTTTATCTGCTGCAATTCCGGATAAATATGTTTTACAAAGTAATCGAGTCCTTTGTTTTGCAGGCCCACCGAATTTAACATACCCGAGGCTGTTTCAGCCATTCTTGGATATGGGTTGCCTTCCCGTGGTTCTGAAGTGGTAGCTTTAACGATGATCCCTCCCAGTGAGGCCAGGTCAATAAAGTCACTGAATTCCTTTCCATAGCCAAAAGTACCGGAGGCTGTCATGACAGGATTTTTCAGCGACAGTTGGTGGAGGGTGGTTGAAAGGTCAGGCATATGGTTCAGTTTAAATCACAGGGCAGTTATCAGCGACCTCTTGTGGGGATTCCCATCCTTTCAGGTCAAGGACATTGAAAACAGGGCCTTCGGTGCAAACGCACCGGTTTCCTTTCCTGGTTTCCACCACACAGCAAAGGCAGGCGCCTATGCCGCAGGCCATGTTGTTTTCCAGTGAAACTTCACAGGAAACCCCTGCAGCCCGGGAGGCCAGCGCTACTGCTCTCAGCATTCCCTCCGGGCCACAGGCAAACACCCGGGTGAATCCTGCTAATTCCCTGAAAATGGAATGTTGGGTAACAAAACCTTTTTCCCCTTGCGTACCATCTTCTGTGGTAAGATATACCTCAGCCGTTTCCCTGAATTCAGGGATCTCCACGAGGTCATCAGCGGAACGCCCCCCTAACAGGCAGTGGACCGTGTACCCATTTAATTTCAGGGTTTTAGCCAGGAAGAGAAGAGGGGCGATGCCGCAACCACCACCTACCAGTAATACAGGCTCAGCCTGGTTAAGGGAAAAACCTTTTCCTAAAGGGTATATGGCATTCAGTACCGTTCCTGTGGGCAGCTGACCAAGGGTCCTTGTTCCCTGTCCCACCATCTTGATCAGGAAACTGATCGTATTATTTTGGTAATCAACATTATGTATTGAAAACGGGCGTCTCAGGAAGGCATGAGTGGAAGAAGGTACGGCTACTTCGGCAAACTGGCCCGGGTAACAAACCGGTAATGTCTCAGGCGCTTTACACACCAACACATGGTACTCAGGACCCGGCTGCCTGTTCTCAAGAATGATCAGATCATGAATTACCTTGCTCATCCGGGGAAGTTTCCTTCTGTTCTGGACTTGGTTGACTTTGGTCTGAAGGTGTTTCTTCCTCAGTGGCAACCTCTTCTGAAAAATCAAGTTTACCCTTTTCCATCAGAAGATTATACCAGGTAAGTACCTTTTTTATATCTGAGTTATACACTCTTTCCTTGTCAAATTCGGGCAGCACCTCCTCGAAATAGTTTCTCAGTACTGCTCCTTCTGATTTGGGATCAACCGGCGCAACCCCCTTTTCCTTCTCAAAAATCTTTCTGAAAAGATCTTTTAGCGGAAGGTCCTCTCCGGTTGTGAATACACTGATCTCTTCAAGGGTACTCATTTTTTCATGGGTAAACACCGGGAAACGCTTCTGATCAATGAGGGATTCAACAATAGCTCCTGTTTTATTTGAGGAAACCAGGCTGAACAGCCCGCTTTTTCCGGAGATGGTCATAATCTTCGTAAGATCCATAGTTGATTTTTTTTCAAAATTAGGAAATTCTACGGCAGCGATTGCAGATCGTATAATTTTTTATAGATCCCGTTCAGGCTGATCAGCGCCTCATGGCTACCCGATTCTGCAATGCAGCCCTTGTCCATCACTATAATCCGGTCGACATGTTGTATGGTCGAAAACCGGTGAGCGATGATGATAGTGGTCCGGCCTTTCATCGCTTGTTCAAGACCCAGCTGGACCTGTTTTTCCGATTCACTGTCGAGGGCAGAGGTCGCTTCGTCCAGTATCAGAATGGGCGGATTCCTGAGGATGGCCCGGGCTATGCTCAGCCTTTGCCGTTGACCGCCCGAAAGCTTGCTTCCCCTGTCCCCGATACGGCTGTAATAACCATTGGGCATCTGGCTGATGAACTCATGGGCATTGGCTGTAACAGCAGCCTGTTTGATCTTCTCCATGTCCGCCTCTTTCCACCCGAAGGAGATATTGTTGTAAACCGTGTCGTTAAAGAGGATAGGTTCCTGTGTGACAATGCCATACAGATGCCTTACGGCAGAAATCCTGTATTCCATAAGGGGTGTGCCGTCGATGGTGAGATACCCGCCGACAGGGTCGTAGAAGCGGGGCAGCAGGTCAACCAGCGTTGATTTGCCGCCTCCCGATGAACCAACCAGGGCAAGCACCTGCCCCTTGGGGATAACCAGGTTAATGTCAGTGAGAACTTCCTCCTGCCCATAAGAAAAATGAACATGGTGAAAAATGATCTCCCTTCTGAATTCATTGACTGGACGGGCATCCGGAAGATCAGTGATGATCTCTTCCGCATCCAGCACCTGTTGTACCCTGTCGAGTGACGAAAGCCCCCTTTGTACCTGGGAATAGGCTGTTGAAATATTCTTGGCGGGATTGATCAGTTGGGAAAAGATCACGATAAACCCTATAAATGCCTCTGCCGAAAGGTTGATAGACTTGTTTAGCACCATGTATCCTCCGGTAACCAGTATGATCATCAGGATTGTAACCCCAAGAAACTCGCTGAGCGGGGATGAAAGGTCATTTTTTCTTCCAAGGCCCGTCATCAGGCTGGAGTAATCCTCATTCATCTCACGGAACTTGTCATTGGCAATGTCAATGGCATTGAATGCTTTCAAAATCCTCAGCCCTGAAATGGTCTCCTCAACCACACTCAATAGCTGACCCATTTTACGCTGGGATTCTATCGACTTTCTTCTTAATATCCTGGCGATCCTGCCAAGCAGAAGTCCTGCAAACGGCAATAGAATCAATACAAACAGGGTGAGATAAGTACTGATGAAGAATAAGGTGAACAGGAAAAGGACTATGGTGAGGGGTTCCCTGAAAAACAGCTCAAAAGACCGCATGATGGATGATTCAACCTCCTGTATATCGGTAGTGGCTCTGGAGATCAGGTCACCGCGCCGACTCTCGCTGTAGAAAGAAAGCGGCAGAATAAGCAGCTTTTTATAGAGGTCGTTCCTCAGGTCTTTGATGACCCCGGTCCGTATGGGGGCCAGGAAATACAAGGCCAGATAAAAGAAAAAGTTCTTCAATAAAAACAAGACCACCACAAAAAGGCATAAGAAAAGCAATGTCATGTGTTTACCTTCATGAAGACTCAGGTAACTGACGGTATAGTCAAGGTAAGCCATCAGGCTGTCTTTGTTCAGGGCGAATGCCGGCAACTCAGTGATGGGTTTATCCTTCTGAAACAGGATCTGAAGGAAAGGGATCACCATGGTGAGGGAGAAGACATTAAAAACGGCTGACAGCAGGTTGAACAGCACGTTCAATGCGGCATATCCCCCATAGGGATAGATGTAAGCGATTAATTTCCTGATATTCCTCATCCTGTCAGAAGGAAATTCTGCCTGTGTAATTAAGGGGCGTTATGTTCCTGAGTTCCTGTTTTACTTCTTCATTAATGTTCAATGAATCAATAAATTGCATGATGGTTTCACGGGTGATGCCGCTATGCCCCCTGGTGAGCGCTTTCAGTGCCTTGAATGGCTCGGGATACCTTTCTCTTCTTAAAATGGTCTGAATGGCCTCGGCCACCACAGCCCAGTTATCCTCCAGGTCGGCCCGGATCTTTTCCTGGTTGAGCATCAGCTTTCCTATCCCTTTCAACAACGATTGGATGGCTATCAGTGTATGGCCAAAGGGAACACCGATATTACGGATAACCGTTGAATCGGTGAGGTCACGCTGTAAACGGGAGATAGGAAGTTTTGCAGACAGATGTTCGAACAACGCGTTTGCAATCCCAAGGTTTCCTTCAGCATTCTCAAAATCAATAGGATTCACCTTGTGAGGCATGGCCGAAGAACCTACTTCTTCTTCAACCACTTTTTGTTTGAAATACTCCAGCGAAATATAAGTCCAGGCATCCCTGGCAAAGTCAGTTAAAATGGTATTGATCCTTTTGCAGGCATCGAAAAAAGCCCCGAGATCATCATAATGTTCGATCTGGGTGGTGTTTTGCTGTCGGATCAGGCCAAGCGTTTCGTTTACAAAATGGTTGCAGAAGGAGATCCAGTCCACTGTAGGATAAGCGGCATAATGAGCATTGAGGTTACCCGTAGCTCCGCCAAATTTGGCGGAAAAGGGAATATGCTGCATCAGGTTCAGCTGGTTTTCAATTCTTTCATGGAAAACCATCATTTCCTTTCCCAGGGAGGTGGGTGACGCCGGTTGACCATGAGTGCGGGCAAGCATGGGAATGTCCTTCCATTCATAGGCCATTCGCCTGATCTGGTGACTGATAGCCAGGTAATTAGGATATAGGACTTGTAAAAATGCTTCTTTGGTTGCCAGCGGAAAGGCGGTATTGTTGATGTCCTGGGAGGTTAGCCCGAAATGAATGAATTCCTTGAAATCACCTGTCCCCAGTTCATCCCATTTATTTCTGAGAAAATACTCAACCGCTTTGACATCATGGTTGGTTTGCTTTTCAAAGGCTTTGGTTTCAATGGCATATTCTTCCCTGAAATCCTTATAGATCAGCCTGATGACCTGGATTTTTTCACTGGGAAACTGATCTGCCGGGGGAATACCCGCTTCAACCAGTGCAATAAAGTACTCTATCTCAACGAGCAACCGGTATCGTATGATGGAGGATTCGCTGAAATAATTGGCCAGGGGAGAGGTAATTTTACGATAGCGGCCGTCGATGGGTGAAACAGCCTGAAGTGCAGGGAATTCCATAACTAAGATAAAAAGTGCAAAGTTAGGATAAAGGATGAACTGTTAAAAATATTCCGGATTGATTAGTTTTTTATAGATTTGTAGGACAAAGCGAGCATTCACTCAACTGGTCAGGCATGGGTAAACTATACGAACGTTTAATGCAGGATGTCCGTTTTCAGGAAGGTTTAAAAGCCTGTATTCACTGTGGGACGTGTACTGCCATATGTCCGGCGGCTGAATTCTATGTGTATGATCCCCGCCAGATTGTCGATATCCTTCAAACCCAGGATGACAGGCAGATAGAGGAATTGCTGAAGTCGGAAACGATCTGGTATTGCGGCGAATGTATGTCATGTGTTACACGATGCCCCAGGGGCAATGCTCCCGGGCTGATCATTATTGCGTTACGGTCGCTTTCCCAGGAAATGGGATACTTCACCGAATCGGAAAAGGGCAGGCAGCAACTGGCACTTAAACGGACAGTCGGCCAATGGATGCTCGATTATGGCTATTGCCTGTATGCCCCGCTCATCAGTGCCAAACAGCATCCCGAGCAGGGCCCCGTCTGGGAATGGGAGCAAAAACACCTCGGAGATGTAATGGATAGATTAGGGGCTAATCTCAACCGGCCCGGGCCCGGTGTGTTGAGAAGGATCCCCCCCGAATCCCTCGAAGAGATCAGGAGGATTTTTGAAGTAACAGGCGGGTTGGACAGATTTGATAAAATTGAAAAATTTTCCAGGATAAAAGCCCTGGAAATGGGTTTGGAAATTGGAGAAGGAACAGACAGTGAATATTTTGCAAGGATTTATCTGGGAGAATAAATGGATATAGAAGGTAAAAGAAATATCTGGAAAGAATATCAGAAGGAGATCGCTGATGATCATTATTTCTATGTAAGAAGCTGTGTCAGGCAAAATTTCTTTCCGGGGGCTGAAACGGTATTTCTGAGGATATTAAGAGATCTTCTCAACAAAGATATCTTCGAGAACCCTTCTCATACTTCTTGCAGTGGCATCTGTTACCATTCGGACATCATCCCTTTTGAAACCACTATGACAGTGATAGCCAGGCAGTTTAGCCTGATGACCGATGCCGGGTACAAGAACTTCGTCACCTCCTGCATCACTTCTTTCGGGCTATATTCGGAAGTGATGGAAACCTGGAGGCATTTCCCTGAAAAAAAAGACCAGGCAAGGGAATTTTTACGAAAAGCTACAGGCAGGGATTTTGAAGTGCCTGTTAATGTGGCTCATGCCAGCGACATCATTTTTAAATTCCGGAAGGAAATCGCTGCCAAAGCCAAATACAGACTGATCAACCGGGAAACCGGGAAACCCTTGCGGGTGGTTGAGCATATTGGTTGTCATTATTCAAAGATGTTCCCCGAAAAGGGGATTGGTGGCGCGGAATATCCCTATGTGCTTATCGGGATGATAGAAGAATGGGGGGGAGAAGTGGTCGATTACCCCGAACGGCGACATTGTTGCGGCTTTGGATTCCGGCAATACCTGGTCAGGGCCAACCGCGGGCTTTCACTTTCCTGTTCCAAAAAGAAGTTCGATTCGATGGAACCATACCACCCCGAGCTGATCCTGACCAATTGCCCGGGTTGCCCTATGTTCCTCGATCGCTGGCAATACGTGATGAGTGAAATGGAAGGAAAGACCTATGGCCCTGATGGTGAGGCTATTCCGGTTTTTACCTATGAAGAACTGGCCGGACTGGTGCTGGGTTATGATCCTTGGGATATCGGCCTTCAGGTTCACCAGGTGCCTGTAGAACCCTTACTTAGAAAAATGGGTATTCCCTTTGATCCGGAGAAAAAATTCCTTGGCCCGGGGGGAAAATTTATGGGAGAGCCTCAGCTCCCTGCAAACTTCATCTGTAAATAAGTAGCATGAACAGGACAGTTGCCATATTAGGAGCAGGACCTGCAGGCATGGAGGCAGCTGCCTGTCTTTCTGCCAAAGGTTTTGAGGTATGGCTGATTGAAGAAGGACTTGAGGTGGGAGGCCATCTCAACTGCTGGGACCGGCTTTTCCCTACCAAAAGGCCCGGACAGGAGGTGATGGATTACCTTCTCAAAGGTTTGAAAGGGGTGAACATACTGACCTCTTCAAAAATCAGCGAAATTACCGGTGAAAATGAAAGATACCGTATCAAAATACTTGAAAAACAGGATATTATAGCTGATGCAGTCCTTATCTGTACAGGATTTATTGTTTTCGACGCTACCCGGAAAGAGGAATATGGATATGGTATTTACGACAATGTGATCACCAGTGTCGATCTTGAAAGCCGTTTCAGGGAAAAGAAAGAGATCAGGATGAAAAACGGGGAAATCCCGAAAAAAATCGGAATGGTCCATTGTGTGGGTTCCAGGGATGAAAAGGTGGGAAATATTCATTGTTCAAAGGTTTGCTGCGTTACCGCTGTGAAACAGGCCATTGAGCTGAAAGAGGCCATCCCTTCTGCCCAGTTGTATTGTTTTTATATGGATCTGAGGATGTTCGGTCTGGGTTATGAAGAACTTTACAAGGAAAGCCAGGAAAAATGGGGAGTTCAGTTTCTGCGCGGAAGGCTGTCGGAGGCCTTTGAAAACCAGGATGGAACGCTTCGGATCAGGATAGAAGATACCCTGACAGCCAAACCCTTACGCATGGACCTTGACATGCTGGTGTTGCTTGTTGGTTTCCTACCCTCGGCAGGAACCAGGTATTTTTCGGAACTTCTTCATTTGCAGGTTAATCCGAATGGATTTCTGCAGCCGCTTGATGAACACACCCTCATTCATGATACGGTCTTACCCGGGATTTTCCTGGCAGGATCCTGCAAAGGACCAAAAAATGTGGAAGAAACTCTGGCTGATGCCAGGTCATCGGTGATCAGATTGGAATCATACCTGGCTAAACGCTCTTAACCATGGACAG